>JAPKEA010000613.1 GCA_028822275.1 Planktomarina sp.
CGCATGTATTACTCAGTAGCTTCTTAAACGAATACTACGGTCACGTTCGCCAGCAAGTCTACCAGTGTTCTTTGTCAATATAATCATGAAATTATATCGGAGATAGAAATGCTTCATACCATAAAACAGAGAAGGGCACATTCAACCGAATATAAAGCCAAGATTGTGATTGCTGGGTTGTCTAAACAGTGCTCAGTAAGCGAACTTTGCAGGCGCAACAATATTGCGGTGAGCCTGTGTTATAATTGGCGTAAAAAGTTTGTTTTGGCTGGTACGTTTGGTCTTGCCAAGAAAGTGCGGCTTAAGCTGAAGAACAGGACACCGATCAACAATTCTTCCACAAGCCGAACTGTGGAGCTCAATGCAATAAAAAAACAATATCTGGAACAAAGGAAGCGTTTAGCATTTCTTTCAACTCGGATGTCTGCATCTGAAAAAATGGTCATTATTGACCTCGTCCAGTCTTCAAAAATTTCAGATCGAGCAATTTTATAAAAATCTTGCTGTGGCTAGGGCATCTTACTACCGCTGGGTAAAAAAATTTCGCGAAGTAGGTACTTTAGAAAATTGCATCAGACAGCCTGATTATAGCATTGTGACCCAGCGAGAAGACTACAAAGAACTAGTCTTCAAGATACTTCATTCACCTCCTGCTAATTTTGGCTTCAATCGCGCAACATGGAAAGCAAATGAACTTCAAGAAGCAATTGCCCAACAAGGCGTCAATATTGGCAGGCACTCGATAAGAATTATTATAAAGGAGGCAGGCTACCGGTGGATGAAGGCGCGAAAAGTGCTGACCAGCAACGACCCTGAATATCGTCAGAAGCTCGCTGATATACAAAAAATCTTGGGGTCATTAACTAAACGAGAGGGATTCTTTTCAATTGACGAATATGGACCATTTGCAGTGAAACATCGTCAAGGGAAAAAACTTATTCCACCCAACGCCACGTTTATAATTCCACAATTCCACAATTCCACAATTTCAAAAATCTAAAGGTAAGCTGATTATGACTGCCGCACTAGAGTTATCCTCTAATCAGGTTACGCACTTCTACTCCAAGAAGAAGAATACAGAAGAGATGATCAAGTTATTAGAAATACTTAAGATAAAATATGCACATCTTGATCGTATATTTCTTTCATGGGACGCCGCTTCTTGGCATATTTCTAAGAAACTCGTCGAAAAAATAGAACTTGAGAATTCAAAGCCCGTAATTTCGCGTGGACCTATAGTTGAGCGAGCACCACTTCCTGCAGGCGCTCAATTTTTAAATGTTATTGAAGCAGTTTTTAGCGGAATGTCCCGAGCGATAATCCACAACAGTAACTACTCAATTAAAGAACAAGCAATGGCCGCGATAGATCGTTATTTTCTTGAGCGTAATGAATATTTTCAGAAGTATCCTAAAAGGGCTGGGAATAAGATTTGGGGCAAGGAGCCATCATCTGTTAGTTTTTCAGAAAGCAACAATTGCAAAGATCCCAGATATCGGTAAACCGCATTTTCTTTCTCAGCGGTATCTTAGGCAAAGCATACGATTGCGAAATTTAGCTACACAAAACGGCAAATACTGTGTTCAACACAACAAGATCAGCCTTAAAACACGGCAAAAAGTGTGTGTTTGATGTGTTTTTGAAATGCACAAGCATAGCATTAGTATCAGAAAATTAAGTCATTGATACTTATTTAAAAAATGGTGCCCGGGGGCGGATTTGAACCACCGACACGAGGATTTTC
>JAPKEA010000006.1 GCA_028822275.1 Planktomarina sp.
TTTGTCGTGGTAAACGCCTCAATGCGAAACCAAGATATTCAATACATGCAAGAAAACCTTGCGGGTATCGATGTTATTGAGGTCTTTGATCGCGCCTTGATTGCTGTGCAAGGGCCAGTGGCTCAGGATGTTGTAGGGGCCCATTGCCCCGAAATCACTGACTTAAAATTCATGGAAACAACCCTCGCTGAAATCGATGGAACAGAATGTCGTATCTCACGTTTGGGTTATACAGGTGAAGATGGATACGAAATCTCGATTCCGGAAGATGAGGTTGACCGTATCTCACGTCTGATGCTCTCCCATCCAAAATGTGCCCCTGCGGGGCTCGGTGCGCGCGATAGCTTGAGAATGGAGGCGGGGCTTTGCCTTTACGGAAACGACATTAACCCTTTAACTTCACCAATCGAAGCTGGCTTAAAATGGGCCATCCAAAAACGCCGCCGGTCGGCGGGTGGGTTTCCAGGCGCGGATCGTATCTTAAACGAATTAAAAAATGGCCCATCTCGCAAATTAGTTGGAATTAAACCAAGTGGCCGCGCTCCAGCACGCGCCGGTGTTGAGATCCATGACATGAACGGAAATACAGTTGGAGCAATTACATCTGGCGGCTTTGGACCAACAGTTAGTGGCCCGATAGCAATGGGATATGTATCATTGCCTTTTGCGAATGAAGGCACTCAAATACAGCTAATTATACGCGGTAAGCCGCAACCGGCAGAGGTTTGCGCGATGCCGTTCATTACACCAAATTACAAGCGTTAAAGGGAGGCTAGAATGGCTACATATTACTCAGAAGAACATGAATGGCTAATGATTGACCAGGATGTTGCAATAATCGGTATAACCGCTCACGCGGCGGAACAACTGGGTGACATCGTGTTTATTGAGCAAAAAGAACCGGGCGACGAATTTGAAAATGGTGACGAAATAGGGGTTATAGAGTCAGTAAAAGCCGCTTCTGAAATTTACGCTCCGGTTGACGGCGAAGTTGTTGAAGCCAACGAAGTGCTGCAAGGCAACCCAGCCGCACTTAACGAAAGCCCAGAGAGCGATGCGTGGATTTATAAAATTAAACTGTCGGATCCTACGCAGCTTGATGGTCTTATGAGCCTGTCTGAGTATAAATCTTTCATCGCCTGAAACAAACGACCACTTCTAGACCCCAAGGAGATGTGTGGATGCCTTTTGAAATCACCACTTACGAAGCTTATGACTTTGCCAATCGCAGGCATATAGGCCCGTCTCCGGCAGAGATGGAAGAGATGCTAAAGTTGATTGGCTTCGATAGTCTTGATGCCTTAATTGATGCAACAGTGCCCCCCACCATCCGCCAAGAATCGCCACTAAACTTTGGGCCACCAATGTCTGAGCGCGATGCTCTGCATCACATGCGTCAAGTGGCAAACAAAAACAAAGTTCTGACATCTTTAATTGGTCAGGGCTACCATGGAACCACTACGCCAGCTCCAATTCTACGGAATATTTTGGAAAACCCAGCGTGGTACACGGCCTATACGCCTTACCAGCCTGAGATTTCACAAGGGCGCCTTGAAGCACTTTTGAATTACCAAACCATGGTAAGTGACCTAACTGGACTTGATATAGCAAATGCATCACTGCTCGACGAGTCTACGGCGGCGGCGGAAGCAATGACAATGGCGATGAGGTCCGCAAAGTCCAAAGCTAAGGCCTTCTTCGTTGATGAGAACTGTCACCCACAAAATATTGCAGTGATCAAAACACGTGCAGAACCTTTAGGCATTAAAGTAATTGTTGGCAGCCCAGACACGCTTGAAGCAACAGCAGTATTTGGTGCTATTTTCCAATATCCTGGCACTTATGGACATGTGCGTGACTTCACGACCGAAATTAAAGCGCTCCATGCTTCTAAAGCCTTAGGCATTGTCGCCGCGGATCCACTATCTCTAGCCCTTTTGAAAAGCCCCGGCGAAATGGGAGCAGATATTGCTATTGGGTCAACCCAGAGGTTTGGTGTTCCAATGGGATATGGAGGACCGCATGCGGCCTATATGGCTACGCGTGATGCCTTCAAACGAAGCATGCCTGGTAGGATTATAGGTGTTTCAGTTGATAGCCGTGGCAACAAAGCTTTGCGCTTGGCTTTACAAACTCGCGAGCAGCATATCCGACGCGAGAAAGCTAATTCTAACGTCTGCACAGCTCAAGCTTTGCTTGCGGTAATTGCATCAATGTATGCTGTTTATCACGGACCAGACGGTATCAAGGCCATCGCCCAATCCGTACACCGTAAAACCAGTAGGTTAGCAAATGGGCTGGAAAAAATGGGCTTCAATGTACAGCCAGAGGTTTTCTTTGACACCATCACTGTTGAAATTGGGAATTTACAAAACGTCATAATGAATGCAGCTGTCGCCAATGGAATAAATTTGCGTAAGGTCGGCGAAACACGCATTGGCATTTCACTTGATGAACAGACCCGCCCCGAGACAATCGAGGCTGTTTGGCGAGCATTTGGTGGAGACATGAAGGATGATAGCAAAGCAAATCGTGCTTACCGTCTGCCAGATAATATGCTGCGCGAAAGCGCCTATCTGGCTCATCCAATTTTCCACAAAAATCGGGCAGAAGCTGAGATCACCCGTTATATGAGACGCCTTGCTGATCGTGATCTTGCGCTCGATCGTTCAATGATTCCTCTAGGTAGCTGTACTATGAAGCTGAATGCTACAATTGAAATGATTCCCGTAACCTGGCCTGAATTCTCAGACCTGCACCCTTTCGTTCCAAAGGATCAGGCTCTTGGCTATCATGAGATGATCGACGATCTGAACAAAAAGTTGTGTGAAATCACTGGATATGATGCAATTAGTCAACAGCCGAACTCAGGCGCGCAAGGTGAATATGCCGGTCTTTTAACAATCCGGAACTATCACATCAACCGCGGTCAAGCGCAACGCGACGTTTGCTTGATCCCAACATCCGCCCATGGCACCAACCCGGCTTCGGCTCAGATGGTAGGCTATAAGGTTGTGGTGGTTAACTCTGACAAAGATGGAAACATTGATGTTGTAGATTTTCGCACCAAAGCAGAATTGCACAGTGAGAACCTTGCAGCGTGCATGATCACCTACCCCTCCACCCACGGGGTGTTCGAAGAAAGCGTCCAAGAGGTCTGCCAAATTGCACATGACCACGGAGGACAGGTCTACATCGATGGCGCGAACATGAACGCCATGGTTGGGCTGTCGCGTCCAGGCGATATCGGCGGTGATGTCTCACACCTTAACCTGCACAAAACATTCTGCATCCCACATGGCGGCGGCGGGCCAGGTATGGGTCCTATTGGAGTTAAATCGCACCTAGCAGAATACCTTCCTGGTCATCCAGAGTACGGAAGTTCCTTGGGCCCAGTTTCAGCCGCTCCCTTTGGATCTCCCTCTATTCTGCCAGTCAGCTGGGCCTATATTCTGTTGATGGGTGGATCAGGTCTGACACAAGCCACGAAGGTGGCCATTTTAAATGCCAACTATATCGCCGCACGTCTCAAGGAAGCTTTTTCCATTCTCTATACATCAAGGACTGGACGCGTAGCGCATGAATGTATCATTGACACACGCCCCTTGGCTGAAACTGCGAATGTCACCGTAGACGACTGTGCAAAACGTCTCATGGACAGTGGCTTTCATGCGCCAACAATGAGCTGGCCTGTAGCAGGAACACTCATGGTTGAGCCAACAGAATCAGAGCCAAAAGCCGAACTTGATCGTTTCTGCGATGCAATGCTCTCAATTTGGGCAGAAGCCCAAGACGTAATTGATGGCAAAATTGATCGTGATAATAACCCTTTAAAGAATGCGCCTCACACGGTTGCAGATTTAATCGATGATTGGGACAGGCCTTATAGCCGTGAGCAAGCTTGCTATCCAGCAGGGGCATTGAAAGGTGATAAATACTGGGTACCTGTAAACCGAGTCGACAATGTCTATGGAGACAGACATTTAGTATGTACTTGCCCCCCTATAGACGCCTACATCGATGACTAGGAATATAGGAGGTATTTTGGATACCCCCCAGCCTTTCTGATCGGTAGTCCTATAAATTGACAGCTGTAAGATATACATTTCTTGGGGTAGCGTTGAACATAACGACTATTAAGCTACTATCAACGAGTGTTTGAACTGAATTCTTGATGGATTCATAAACCTAGGCTAACATTTGTAACACGGCGCCACGCCGGCTAGGGAGAATTAAAATGAATGTTAAAAAATTACTGATGGCCTCAACCGCCGCTGTGCTGGTTTCAGGTATCGCTATGGCTGCGGATGACGGCCTGGTTGTATTTGATTGGGCCGGTTATGAAGATGAAGGTTTTTATCAAAACTACATCACGCAGCATGGTGGACCACCTACATTTGCCTTTTTTGGCGAAGAAGAAGAAGCATTCCAAAAATTGCGTGCAGGGTTTCGGGCTGATGTGTCTCACCCTTGCAGCCAATCTGTCTCAAAGTGGCATGAAGCAGGACTGCTTGAGCCATTAGACACGGCGCGCATCGATCTTTGGGACGATGTGAACTCTGAAATGGCAGAAGCTTTCAAGATTAATGGCAGCTATTACATGTTGCCTATGGATTGGGGTACAACGGCACTGACATATCGCTCAGATATGGTTGATGCAGCAAAAATGACCTCATTGGCAGTATTCCTTGATCCAGCCTATGCAGGTCGTATGGCATTGCCCGACAACGTCGATGACGTCTACGCGTTGGGTTATTTGGCCACTGGGGTCACGGATTGGACAAAAGCCACAGATGCTGACTTTCAAAACGCATCCGCTTGGTTGCGTAAGGCACACCAAAATGTGCGTGCATACTGGGCAGATGGTGCGGAGTTGGCACAACTTATGGGCAGCGGTGAAGTCATCGTGTCTTGGGCTTGGAATGAAACACCTGTGACAATGTCCTCGGAAGGCCTCGCAGTTGAAGCAAACCGCTCAACAATAGAGGGCTCCTCAAGCTGGTTCTGTGGCTATGTGAACTTGGCAAACGGTCCAAATAGCGAAGATAAAATGTACGATTTCTTCAACGCATGGATGGACCCAGGTTCAACTGACTACATTGTAAATGAGTGGGGCTACGGTCACGGCAACCAAACTGCGATGGACATAATGGGTCCTGACGCATTGAATTGGGCGGGTTTGGGTCCGATCGATGTACCAGTTCTCGCACAGGTTCCTATGAACCAGCAGTTGCGCGAAAAAATGATTGTTGAATTTGAAAAAATCAAAGCAGGGTTCTAAAATAATTTAGATAAAAAAAGGGCACCTCCTGGTGCCCTTTTTTTGTGTCAGCTCACTTTAACAGCAACAAGGAAGACTGGCTCCAGCCGACACGGGCTGTTTCCCCTGCGCCAAGAACCTTGCGCCCCGCGGTATTACGCATAGTAATAGTAATTGGCGCCTCGTTAAAAGGCAGAATGACATCATAATAAGTCATGTCACCGTAATAAAAAACTTCACTCACCTCAGCCTCAATCTCACGCTCAGCAACCTGTGACCCCTCCAAGATTGTCAACATCTCAGGGCGTACCCCCACAACGTTGCAACCTTCAAGACCATCAGTTGCCTGGTCGAGATCAAGGGATAATTTGCCCAAAGATTGCACATCGACCAAAACCTTATCCCCATCAACACCCAATACCTTGGCGTCCAGGAAGTTCATTTGGCCAATGAAATTTGCAACCCGCCTATTTACCGGCTTGCCGTAGAGCTCTTGTGGCGATGCTACCTGATCTATTTCTCCATCGAACATGACAGCAATACGGTCAGACATTGTCAGTGCTTCTTCTTGGTCGTGGGTAACCAACACAAAAGTAATACCTACGGCACGCTGCAATTGGCGCAGCTCTGACTGCATCTGTTCGCGCAGCTTTTTATCCAATGCCGAAAGAGGCTCATCTAGCAATAACACCCGAGGTTTAAGTACTAAGGCACGGGCCAAGGCCACACGTTGACGCTGTCCGCCAGATAGAGCATGAGACGCACGGTCGCCAAAACCATCAAGCCCAACCATGGATATAGCCTCAGCAACGCGTTTCTCAATCTCAGTTTTAGGCAGCCTCCGGGCCTTAAGGCCGTAGGCTACATTCTCCGACACGCTCATATGAGGGAAAATGGCATAGCTTTGAAAAACCATATTAGTGGGCCGCTTATTAGCAGGTACATCTTCCATAGATATGCCATCAATATGTAAGCTTCCTGCAGATATGACTTCAAATCCAGCAATGGCCCGCAAAAGAGTAGTCTTCCCACAGCCAGATGGACCCAAGAGTGAGAAAAATTCTCCAGTTTTGATATCAAGGTTAATCTGGGACAAAGCCTGAAAATTCCCGTAAAATTTATCAAGTCCACTGAGCTGGATTATAGGCTGAGTCATAGGAAACCTCCTGAATTTTCAACACCTGTTTTGCGTATACCACGGCGACGGAAATAATCAGCAATCAACAAAAGAGCGATCGACACTATTAGTAAAACTGTCCCCAAAGCCATAAGGCTTGGAAGTTTTGCAGGGAAGCGTAATTGGCCCCAAATATAGACTGGCAATGTGGGTTCAGTACCAGCAAGGAAGAAAGCTATAATGAATTCATCCAGTGAAATAGTGAAAGCTATTAAAAGGCTAGCCACGATTCCAGGCATAACAAGCGGCAGGATAACCAGGCGAAATGTATTCCAGCGGGTTTGACCCAGATCAATCGATGCCTCTTCAAGACTTTGATCTAAATTCATAAAAGCGGAAGATAAAATTGCTATACAGAAGGGCGTGCAGATCAAGATATGCCCCATTATGATACTCCACAGGGACAGTTCAAAGCCAAGCTGAATGATCACAACGAGTAGCGACACCCCAATAATGATTTCAGGCAATACCATCGGCAACATTATGAAACCCATGATTGAACGACGTCCAGGAAACTTAAATCGAGATGAAGCTCGTGCCGCAAGCACCCCAAAAAAAGTTGAAACTACCGCAGTTATAACTGCAATCATCACACTATTACGGGCTGCTACATGTAAGGGTTCCGTTGACTGTAAAACCGAAAACCATTTTGTCGTGAAGCCTTTCAGAGGAAAAGACACAATACTGCTATCGTTAAATGCAAACACAGGAAGCAAGAACGCAGGGGCATAGAGAAATACTAAAAATAGCCCCATAAACCATTTCAAAAAACGACCTTGGCTTTTCATGTACCCGGTCCTTTAATATATTTTCGATTAAGCCAAATGAAAATTAAAGAAACAAAGGTCACAATTGCCATGGCGGAGATAGCCAAAGCCGAACCAAGCGGCGCGTCATTAGCTTTTTTGAACTGCAATTCGATCATGTTCGAAATCATCAAGCCATTAGGGCCACCAACCAGACGCGGCGTGACGTAATCTCCTATCGTTGGAATAAAAACAATTATCGTAGCGGCAATAACGCCAGGCATTGATAAAGGTAAAGTCACTCGTAAAAACCGGCGTAATTTGTTATCGCCTAAATCTTCAGCGGCTTCAATCAAAGATCGATCCACTTTCTCAAGCGCCACAAAGATTGGTAAAATTGCAAACGGAACCCAAGCATGTGCTAGGGTCAACACAACCGCGTTTTGGTTATACAAAATAAAGCTCAGAGGTTGATCGATTAAACCTAACCCAGTCAAGCTGCCATTAATTACACCGTTATATCCTAAAATAACTTTCCAGAGAAAAATCCTCATCAAGTAGCTTGTCCAGAATGGAATGGTGATGAGGAAAATCCACATAGCTTTACGCTTAGGTGGGACTCGAAACGAGATGAAATACGCCACTGGGTAGGCTAGAAAAATTGTTAAAGCAGTTACTAACATCGAAATTTTAAGGGATCGTGCCATCAGGTATTGGTACATTGGCTCAGTCCACGCCGTTTGGTAATTTGCCGTGGTGAATGTGCGGTCTAATGTCAAATAATCTTGCGTCCAAAAGCTCAGTGCAACCACCATTATAAGTGGGATTGCCAAAAGAAGAACTGCAAAGGCCAGTGTTGGACTAATCAGGAATAAACCCTGAGCCCCCTCACCTCCTAGCCATTTTTGAACCCTTTTCACCCAATTATGCTCCCTTTTTTTAAAAGCACATGATTGTCTTTGGCCATCTGCCCTTGTAGCGGGAGCTCTGGCCGCCCCATCACCGGAAGAAGGTTGCGCAGGTGGTCATGATAGGTTTTCACACCATATTCTAGATCAGAAAATAAAACCCCATCGTATGCAGATGATTTAGTTGCCTCACAAGACCAAACCATCAACATTTGATCTTCATCAGCGGTGTCGCGGTCGATGCGACCACTCAAATAGCGGGCGACCTTCATTTGTCTGTCCTCATCTGATCGACGGTAACACATGCCACGCTGTATCGTTTCAGTAGCTGATTGCGGAATATCTTGATAGAAAATTATACTGTCAGGATAAAGGCCCAGAACTAAATTTGGGAACATACCAAAATAGATCCACTGACAATTCTGAGCCGCAGGAAGATCAGGATTTTTGGGCAGAAGATCACGGTATTTTCTTACGCTCCAGCTTTTTCCATGCGCCTCATTGAACGTGCCAACAGATCGCGAAGTCCCATCCACGAAAGGCTCATCAAAATAACCATTACCATATAGTTCATGCAACCCTGGATGGGCTTGGCGCACATGGTAACCTTCATTGTCCACATCTCGCACAGACTTCCAGTTTACTGGCAGCGTATCATGCATGGAATTACTGTCAGTAGGCAACATATTTTCTAAATTATAAGGGGCAATTTCCGCGTCAAAACGCGCCAATATCGAAGCGACGCTATTTTGTGGCCCTGCTAGAAATCGAATAAAAATTAAACCATTCCAAATTTCCATCTCAATTTCTTTCAAGCCCCACTTTTCAGCCTGCATTGGTGGAAACGTATCTTTATTGGCAATACCGCGAAGACTACCGTCCAAATTATAAGCCCACCCATGATAAGGACAAATCATTGCCTTATTACATTGTCCGCGTTCCTGCGAAACAATGCGAGATCCCCGATGTCGACAAAGATTATGAAACGCACGAACCTTGCCATCCTGACCGCGGATTACCAAAGCGCGCTCACCTGCTATATCGTAAGTTACGTACGCACCATTTTTGGTGATCTCATTCACATGACACACAAATTGCCAATGAGTCTTAAAGATTGCCTCGCACTCAAGCTCAAAAAGCTCTTCTGAAAAATAAGTCCAACCCGGTAGACCTGAGCGGTCCCATCCCTCTGGTATTGCGATAGATGTCGTCATAGCCAAACCTCATATTAATCTTTTCCCCATCGAACAGCTCCAACTGAAGAAGATCAACAATAATCTATTTAAAAATCATTATTTTTATGCCTCAATATCTCAAACAACCCTATTTCAAAACCATAATGATCGGATTCACACTATGAAAAAATTACTATCTCAGGACCGACTTGTGGCTAATATAGCCACCACACAATTTACTAAATGGAAAAATTCAGACGGTAGCGACAGCAATACGGAGATTTTGCAGCTGGGTGGATCGAAAAAGTTGGGCACTGGATTTCACATATACCGCATGGCACCCGGTAGCAGTAGCGAAGCACATGAACATCAAGGAGATGAAGAATTCTTCGTTATTGAAGGATCCCTACGCGACAATGATGGGACTATCTACGTCAAAGGCGATTTAATTTTACTAAAAGATGGTACACAGCATTTCTCTGTAAGCGACGAGGGCTGCCTACTAGCAGTCTATATTCCTAGGGAAGAAACGAACCTTTAGGATAACGCAGTTGTTTCTGGGGCCTGGATAGAACAGCTGCACTAGTCGGTAGACGAAAGCTGAATATCAGGCCAGTTGACTAGCTGCGGACATAAATCTGATGCCGATAACAAGATATTTAGAGGCACTGAAAATATGCCTGATTTCAAAGCACCTCAAAATACTTATGGGTATTCCAGCTGATCCAAAAGCAAGCAAGCCACTCGTTCTTCACGGCGCAAACCTACCTGTGCAAAAGCTCCAGAATTAGATCACTGCGTTCAGAGAGCTGCAAGTATGTCTAACTTCTGAACGCTCCATCCACCTCCTGGCAGGCTATTTTACCGCCACGACCCTCAGCTATATGAACATCAACCAACCAAATGGCGGCGTTGTGATTTTCTAACATTAAGCTCTTTTACCAACTGCAGCTTAAGAAATTAGTCAAAGTTCTGATATTTACTTTGCAACTTTCTTTTTATTGTAGCCAAAAAAGTGTTATCAAAGGAAAAGCGACTAATAACACTACACGGATAATGTCTGACGCAACAAAGTACATAACTACTTTATATGTTTCGACCATTGGAGTCATTCTATCCATCGCGTTGATAACGAATAGGTTCATACCAACAGGAGGCGTAATCAATCCAACCTCAACAACGATTAACACCAAAATCCCAAACCAAATTGCAACCTGTTCTTGGCTCATTCCAAAATCTAGGCCTACGATAACCGGGAAGAAAATTGGAATTGTAAGCAAGATCATCGATAAACTATCCATCAGACAGCCTAGGATAAGATAAAACAGCAAGACTAAAGTGAGGACCATCCAAGGACTAAGACCTTGGCCAACAACAAAGTTAGAGATTTCTTGTGGAACCTGTGTGAGTGCTAAAAATCCATTGTAAAAGCCTGCACCCAAAATAATAAAAAAAATCATAGCCGTAGATTTAGCTGTCACTAAAAAACTTTCCACCAGAGTGCCCCAATTCAAGCCACGGTTTAGAAATGCTATTACACCGGTACCAGCAGCGCCGACAGCTGCGCCTTCAGTCGGTGTAAACCAACCGTTATATATACCACCTACAACCAAAGCAAAAACCATTAAGACCGGCCAAACATCGAACAAAGCCTTGAATCTTTCGAGATAACTAATAGCAGGTTTAGTTCCAGCTGCATCGGGATGTAAACGTACGTAAATTGAAATAGCGAGCATATACCCTAGGGCTGCTAATATGCCTGGAATGAACGCTGCAAGAAACAATTTCGCTATATTTTGTTCGGTCAAAATTGCGTAAATCACCAACACAACTGAAGGGGGAATTAAAATACCCAACGTGCCGCCAGCGGCCAGAGTTGCAGTTGAAAATCCACCTGAGTATCCGTATTTACGCAATTCAGGCAAAGCAACGCGGCTCATCGTTGCTGCTGTGGCCAAAGATGAGCCACATATCGCACCAAATCCAGCACACGCACCGATCGCAGCCATCGCGACACCGCCCCTTCGATGCCCCAAAAAGCTCTCAGCGGCCTTGAACAGAGCGGTAGACATTCCTCCTAAAGTCGCAAAATGCCCCATGAGCAGAAATATAGGCACAATCGATAGTGAATAGCTTGAAAACGTACTGAAGGTCTCTGATTTCATTCTGCCCAGAGGTAGATTTAAACTGCCCGTCACAAAATACAAACCAACCAGACCTACCAAAAACATAGCCAGACCAATCGGCACCCGAATAAAAATTAATATTAGAAGCGCTGGAAACGAGAGCAATCCAATTTCAAGATTACTCATGATGAGGCCTTCAATTCAATGTTAAGGATATTAGTACCAAAAATGCATTCAGCGAGACGGATACATGCCACATAAACAGCAATAAGAGCGGCTAAAGTGGCGCCGGTAAGGCTTGCGGCATAGGCCCACCAAATCGGGAATTGTAGCAAAAATGTTGTGTCGCCGTAACGCTGCTTTGACAACATTCCATTGTATAACTGATGAGCAATGATAATCAAAACTAAGGAAAACATAATATCAATAATCAACTGAAGGACGCGGTTTATACTAGCGGGTAGTTTTGAGGTAAAAATATCTACGGAAGCATGGCCAGCCGTAATATGGCACAGCGGTAAAAATGCAAATATGGAAAATGCAACTCCGGCTTCAACCAGTTCAAAGTCACCATTTATGGGGCCAACACCAGCTGATAGTAGCCAAGTGGACATTGTTGGAAACGCAGATCCTAGCCAACCGTGAAGAGCGCCATTCAAACCACGCCCAATTATAGAAATGCATGTCAGAGTAATCAAAAATATTAGTACTGTACCTCCTAAAATTGCCATATAACGTGTCAACTTAAATGACAAAGCCTGCATATCTTTCCCCCATTATTTATAGCGATCTCCACGCAAGCTCGTGCGTGCTCGGCGTAATTTTTAAAAATCCAACTTATTCAGCAGCGTTCATCAAAGCTTTTGCTTGATCAATCAAAGCTTGGCCATCAATTCCACGACCTTCCATCTCTGATAACCAGGCGCCATAAACAGGCTGCGCAGCATCAGCCCAAGCTGCAGATTGTGACACGTCGAGAGTAATAATGTTATTCCCACGTTTTTCAGCTAACTTACGTGCTGGCGCATCATAAGCCTGCTGAGTTGTACCCGCAAAAATAGAGAACTCCAGACCGGAGTTGTCATTAATTACTGCTTTTAAATCGTCAGGAAGTTCGGCGTATTTAGCTTTGTTCATCACTAATACAAATGTAACAGTGTATAACATTGGTCCCGTAAATTCTGTGTGGTTATTAACCAACTCAGGAATTTTTAGAGCCTTAGTTACTTCCCAAGGTATCGTAGTTCCGTCGATTACGCCTTTTGAAATCGCTTCTGGAACTGCTGGCACAGGCATACCAACAGGAGTTGCCCCCAGCTCCTTTAGCATTCCATTAATCTGGCGAGACGCACCACGAATTTTCATTCCGTTGAAGTCAGACGGGACTGTTACTGGCTTATTTGAGTGGATCATACCCGGGCCATGGACCCATGCACCAAGCACTTTTAGATTACCAAACTCACGCTCAGAGATATCGCTTTTCATCATTTTCCAGAAAGCCGCGGATGCCGGAGCTGCATCATTTACAAAAAATGGAAGCTCAAAAACCTCCGTTGACGGATACCGGCCTGGTGTATAGCCAACAACATTCCAGGCGATGTCAGTCACTCCATCCAAAACTTGGTCGATTAACTCAGGAGGCTTACCACCGAGCTGCATAGAGGCGAAGCGCGTAATCGCTATTCGACCACCAGATGCTTGTTCAATTTTGTCAGCCCACGGATCAATAATCTTTGATGGAATAGTTGCTTGCGCTGGCAGAAAACCCTGCAGATTAAAATTGAACTCAGCTGCAATTACCGTAGTTGACAGACCAACAGCGATTGCTGCACCACCCAAAAGACCCATTAGGGTTCTACACACTATCATTAACTTTCCTCCCCGTTTTCATTATAGAAAGCAATAAAATCAGATTGCACACCGTTTCATCCAAAGAAAGCCTTAATAATAAAAAATGCGGTTTAAGAATTAGGGGTATTTTCTCTGCGTTTGGAATTGAAATTTCATTTAACTTATGTCAGGAATCCAATATAAAAAGGATCGCTAAATGATACACCCCCTCTTAACTGAATCTGATATCAAAGCCTTTCAGACAGATGGCGTTATAATAATTAAAGGCCTTTTTTCAGATTTTGTGGAGACCCTACGCAAAGGCATTGATCGAAATATGCAAGATCCTGGCCCCTATGCTTCAGAAAACTTGATAGCCGGCGAAACTGGGCGGTTTTTCGATGATTATTGCAATTGGACGCGCATTTCTGAATTCAAAGACGTTGTAGCTCAAAGTCCAGCCGCCGAAGTTGGCGCAGACTTGATGGGTTCTGACCGTGTACAAATGTTTCACGACCACGTTCTTGTTAAAGAGCCCGGGACTTCCAAACCAACACCTTGGCACCAAGACGGACCATATTACTTTGTCGATGGCATTCAAAATGTAAGCTTTTGGAGTCCGTTAGACCCCGTGACTAACGCCTCTCTTCGATGTGTTGCTGGTAGTCACAAATGGGTAAAACCTGTTTTGCCGACACGCTGGCTGGCTGAAGATAGCTTTTACCCAAATAAAGACGACTATATGGCCGTTCCAGACCCCGATCAGGAGGGAATGGACATCCGCGAGTGGGAGATGGAACCCGGTGATGCGGTCGCATTCAACTTTGGCATCCTCCATGGAGCGCGTGGCAATGAAAGTAGCAATCGCCGTCGTGCATTCTCATTGCGCCTTCTTGGAGATGATGCACGGTATACCAAGCGCCCTGGTCGCACATCCCCCCCCTTTCCCGGACATGATATGAAGAAAGGCCAGAAACTTCGTGAAGATTGGTTCCCAATAATCTACCAACGCTAAACAGCATCAAAATCCAGGACCACAGTTTTAGAATGAGGTTGGAATTGACAAGCCAGAACAAAGCCTTTGTCCATCTCCCATGCCTCCAGCGAGAAATTCTGCACCATATTTCCCTTGCCGTCAGCCAGCTTGCACCGACAGGTTGCGCACATTCCGTTTGCGCAGGAGTAAGGCAACTCTAATCCAGATTGGGTTGCCGCATCCAACAAAGGCTGATCCGGCATCATTCTGAAACTCCGAGTTGCGCCGTCCAAGATTACTTGAATCAAGGCACCTTTAAGTGGTATTTTTTGCTCTTTGGTGCTGGCAATTTGAAGCGGTGTGGACGGTGTGAATAACTCAAATTTAATGCGATCTTTATCAACGCCCAAACTTGCAAGTGCTTCACTAGCAGCCTCAATCATAGGTTGGGGCCCACAGATATAGATTGCGTCATATTCTAAAGGAGTAATCAGTCCACGTATTGCCATTGTATTTAGCTTTTCCGCATCCATTCGA
The DNA here is from genome assembly GCA_028822275.1 of Planktomarina sp. GTDB lineage: Bacteria > Pseudomonadota > Alphaproteobacteria > Rhodobacterales > Rhodobacteraceae > Planktomarina. The sequence continues at coordinate 14,736 of JAPKEA010000006.1, forward strand.
CCATTAAATAAGGACACGTCCTGTGCCTCTTCGTCCATAATATGTGTCATCGAAAAACGTGTCAGGAATTGGTCTTTCAAATCATCAAAAGCCTGCCGAAACATAACACTTTGTGTGTTACGGTTGGCATAACACAAGGTAACCGTGCTATCTGGTTCACCCTCTAAAACAGACTGGGCAATGGATTTAATTGGTGTCACACCAGATCCAGCAGCAAGTAAAAGGTAGTGGTGTGTACCACCAATCTTTGCCGTGAACCGCCCTTGTGGAGACATAACGCTCATTAGATCACCACACTTTAGACCAGTGGCGAACCCTGAAAAAGCGCCGCCGGCAATGCGCTTCACCCCAACCGAGATGCCTACCGCCCCCACAGAAGAGCAAATTGAATAAGATCGACGGACATCTTCACCATTAATTTCAGCGCGAACAGTCAAATATTGACCAGGAGTAAATGCGAACTCATCAGCCAACTCAGCTGGAACAGTAAAGTTTAACTCTAGAGACTCGCTTGTGTCTTGGCGCACTGAATTGATTATTAAATCATGAAAACGTGGCTTGGCCATAGTGCGTTCCTAAATACATTTAAAATAATCAAAGGGTTCATGGCATGCATTGCACCGATATTGCGCCTTACAAGCGGTCGAGCCGAATTCAGATAGTTTTTCGGTGTCTGTAGCGGCACATCTGGGGCAGCAGACTTGTACTTCGCCGAACAAAGCGCGCTTTGAGGCAGAACCCGCGACTGGCGGCGCTATACCATACGCACGTAACTTCTCGCGGCCCTCCTCAGTAACCCAATCCGTTGTCCACGCTGGCGTGATACTACGCTCGATTAACGGCTCAAAACCCGCCTCGCGCAAAGCGATTTCAATACCCAACTCAATTGCCAGAACTGCAGGACAACCAGTGTAAGTTGGGCTTACTTTTGCTACCGCTCGGCCCTGATCGTCAATTTTAACACTGCGGAGTATTCCCAGTTCAGCCACAGTCACGGCTGGCACCTCGGGATCAAGCACCGAAGCAGCAGCCTTCCAGGCGCGTGCTTCTTGCAAGTTTACCATGTCATATTTGGGAAGGTTCGTTGCATGTACTGCAACTGCGTCAACAAATGGCCCATGTCTTCTGTATGCCGGCCATCTCGGCCACCGCTTTGTGCATGGGTTAGATCTGGCTTCGGTAAAAGAGCCGTCCCGAGCACTTCGATGACATCATCCATCCAATCCGTACGGAGAGCTTCTCTATCTGGAAAAATTGAATTTGGGCCAAACTGTGATTTTACAGCATCAGTTTCGAACAACTCACCTAAATAAGGCTCTAGGTCTTCGCAGGCAGAAATCATCCGCTTTGAGCTTTCTTCGGTGCCGTCACCTAAGCGGATCACCCATTCACCACAATGCCTACGATGATAACGTGCTTCTTTGACAGCCTTTGCCGCTATCCCCGCCAGAATATTGTCCGATGATAACTGCGCTTGCTCCCAAAAGAGCAGCATGAAGCAGGAAAAATAGAATTGGCGCAGCATCGTGCGCCCGAAATCCCCATTTGGAACTTCGCAGATCAGTAAATTTCTATACTCTGGCTCTATCCGACCAAAGGCTATGGAATCTTCGTCACGCCCATTTCCCTCGATTTCGCCTATATACGAATACAAAGCCCGAGCCTGACCAATGAGATCCAAAGCAATATTTGGCATCGCCAAATCTTCTTCTAACATTGGAGCATGGCCGCACCATTCAGACAGCCGGTGGCCCAATATCAGATGATCGTCTGCAAGCTGCAGAAGCGATAAAACCAACCCCGTTGTCATTACATATGTCCAATTCCATCAGGAACATCATAAAAACTAGGGTGGCGATAGATTTTATCATCAGCCGGCTCAAACATCTCATCACGATCTAGCGGATCAGAGGCCACAATTTGAGATGACGGGATTACCCAAACTGAAAGACCTTCCCCACGGCGTGTATAAACATCGCGCGCCGCTTGAAGCGCCATTTCCGCATCCGTAGCGTGCAAGGAACCACAATGGCGATGCGCCAATCCGTTACGTGGGCGGATAAACACTTCCCAAAGCGGTATTTCTTGTGTGTTAGGCATATATTTTCTCACTCCGCCGCTTGGGATTGTATTGAGCGTTCGCGCCGTTTGCGCGCATGTTCCAGTGCGGCTTCACGCACCCACTCTCCATCTTCCCATGCCTTCTTACGTGCCGCGACCCGGTTTCTGTTAAGTGGCCCATGACCTTTCACAACTCTCCAAAATGCATCCCAGTCAATTTCTCCATATTCATAGCCCTGCTTATCTTTATCCCACTTTAGATCAGTATCAGGGAGCGCAAGTCCAAGGTGATGAGCTTGCGGCACTGTAGCATCTACAAATTTTTGACGCAGTTCATCGTTGCTAAACCGCTTGATTTTCCACTGTGTAGATTGATCAGAGTGCATGCTTTCACCATCAGGTGGCCCAAACATCATCAGAGATGGCCACCACCAACGGTTCAGTGCATCTTGCGCCATTTCCTTTTGCTCAGGCGCACCCACAGCTAATGTCACCATTATCTCATAACCTTGACGTTGGTGAAAACTCTCTTCTTTGCACACACGGATCATAGCACGAGCATATGGGCCATAAGAACAGCGGCACAATGGGACTTGGTTCATAATTGCAGCGCCATCAACAAGCCATCCAATGGCTCCAATATCCGCCCAACTTTGTGTCGGATAATTAAAAATTGAAGAGTACTTCGCGCGACCGGAAATCAACTCTTCAGTCATTTCTTTTCGGCTTACACCTAAGGTTTCAGCAGCAGAGTAAAGGTAGAGCCCATGTCCGCCTTCATCTTGAACCTTTGCCAGCAACGAAACTTTGCGGCGCAGAGTTGGTGCTCGAGTGATCCAATTACCTTCTGGCAACATACCCACAATCTCAGAATGCGCATGCTGCCCAATTTGACGGATTAAAGTCTTACGGTATGCTGCTGGCATCGGATCATTCGGCTCAATCTTTTCGTCAGCATCAATGCGAGCCTGAAATGCTGCCAAAAACTCTGGTGTTTCGGAATTTTCGGCGTCCATGGCCAACAAACCTTGTGAATACATCTCATGTCTCCCACATTTCGGTTAAATATTATGTTACAAAATATTAATTTGCAATAATTTTTGTAATACTTATTTAAAACGGCCTATTTTTTCTGCTGCTGTTTGCATTACAAGATGAGGATATACAGCACAAATAGCTCGGTGCGCTGCAGATAATGGCCAAGCTTGCAAAGGAAATGGCGCTTCTATCAACGGGTATCTCAGTGCCAATCTGCGCCAAAAGTGCACAATGAGCACCCGGGCTGCGCGCGCATCATTCATCGAAAGTTGACCTAAAGATAATTCTGAGCAGCTTTCCGAAAGGATCGTACAAGTCTCAAAATTCAAATGTTTCATAGCTGTGCTTTGCGTCCAGTCCGGCAGGGTGTCTGGATGCTGGTTGAATAAAATTAATTCACCGGCAGCACGTGATTTAATGGAGGAGGCATACTCAGAAGGCCAAGCGTAGCATGATCCGCTGATCTCGAACATAGGGTTATGACCAGATATTTCATCTAGGCGAGCTCGCGACATTTCTGGCGGTGGCACAGCATAAATCCAAGTTTTGATCTGACGCGGCTTGGCGTAGATTATACGAGCAGCAATCTCATATTCTTTCTTACCTTTTGAAGAGAAAGCGTACAAAGCTATGCGCCCTTGCTTGCGCCCTTGTACCAATCCCTCTTTTGATAAACGGGACATTGCTGTGCGCACAGCTTGAGGTTCGATATTGAGGGCTGCGCAAATTTTTAGTACATCTGCCATCGCAATTTGTCCTCCTTCAGGTTGTGCCACCTCACCCAAAATAGACACAATTAATGACCATACACGCAACCGACCTTCAGCATGCAGATGCCGTATCAGCGGAGCAAGGGCAGGGTTTATTTCAATCATGCCTCTTAAATCTCACTGTATGAATTCATCGTCAACAATTCATATTCAGCCACTTGTTCGGCCTCTTGGTTACGCACAATAGCATGCCAACGAACTTCTCCATATTCGTCCGTCCTCCGCGTTTTACGCTTAACGGTCAACTGAACGTTGATTGAGTCACCGGCTTCGACGGGCTTTTGGAACGACAAAGCATTAAGGCCTGTGTTTGCTAGAACTGGGCCAGGGTTTGGATCAACAAACAAACCCGCTGCAAAACTTAGCAGCAAATATCCATGCGCCACCCGTCCAGAAAAGAATGGGTTTGCCTTTGCAGCGTCTTCATCCATATGAGCATAGAAGTTATCACCCGTAAATTTTGCAAAGTGCTCAATATCATCAATTGTGATCTCACGCGGTGCAGTATTTATCGTTTCGCCAATGCGTAAAGTATGAAAATCGCGGGTAAAAGGATGACTTTCAGCCGTATGTTGCGCAGCTCCTTTGACCCATGTTCCCAAGACTGCACTCAACATATCTGGACTACCCTGAATAGCAGTGCGTTGCATAAAGTGTTTCACACCTCGAATGCCACCTAACTCTTCAGACCCACCAGCTCGGCCGGGTCCTCCATGCACCATATGTGGAAGCGGAGATCCATGCCCTGTACTTTCAGCCTGAGACGTTCGGTCGTTAAAGTATAGCCTGCCGTGCAAAGCGCCAGATCCGAGCACAACCTTTCGCGCAACATCAGGATCATGTGTAATGACGGATGCAACCAAAGAGCCACCGCCACGGTTCAGTAATTCAATTCCATGATCAATATCAGCAAAAGGCATCAACGTCGCCACAGGTCCAAAGGCCTCAATACTATGCACGGACTGAGCCACATCCGGATCTGCGCAAGAAAAGAGCATAGGAGATATGAACGCCCCCTTTTGCGCATCTGCTCCAGTGACATCAGGCACTTCAAAAGAGCCAAAAACTAAATCCGCCGAGTCAGAAATCAACCTTGACTGAGCTAGAACATCCTGACGTTGCCGCGTGGAAGACAATGGCCCCATCTGCGTTTCTTTAAGCGCTGGATGGCCAATTTGTGTGACAGCAAGACGCTCAGTCAGAGCAGTTTGCACTGCCAGAAGATGCGGCTTTGGCACCATGATACGCCGAATTGCTGTACATTTTTGACCCGCTTTTGTGATCATTTCCCGGTGAACTTCAGTTACAAAAAGATCAAACTCGGGGCTGCCAGGCATCACATCCGGACCTAAAAGAGACCCATTCAAACTGTCTTGCTCAGCTGTAAACCGGACGCTATTTTTGAGAATATTCGGTGTGCTTCGCAAAGATAGAGCGGTCGCTGCACTGCCAGTGAACCCCACCACATCTTGGCAATCAAGAACGTCCAAAAGTGGGCCAGTCCTACCCATGATCAATTGTACGGCTCCATCTGGTAAAAGGCCGCTTTGCAGCATGAGACGAACCACTGCTTGAGCTAGAAATCCTGTGCTGGTTGCAGGTTTAATCAGGCTAGGCATTCCCGCTAACAGACTTGGTGCCAATTTCTCAAGCATACCCCAAACTGGGAAGTTAAACGCATTAATTTGCACGGCAACGCCGCGCAGAGGCGTGCAAATATGTTGTCCTAGAAAACTTCCATCCCGGCTCAAGACCTCCAAATCACCATCAGGAAAAATATGCCCCTCCGGCATTTCTCGGCGTCCTTTTGAGGCATAGACAAGCATCGTTCCAATGCCACCATCAATATCGATTTTACTGTCAGCTATTGTGGCACCAGTCTCAAACGACAATTCATAGAGAGCTCTTCGATGATCCCGCAGATATAGAGCCAAAGCTTTTATCATCCGCGCGCGATCATGGAAGTTCAATGCACGCAAAGCCGGCCCACCATGAGTTTTGGCATAATCACGCATGGCCTCAACGTCCAAAGTACCGCCCACAGCTCCTAGAACCTTTCCCGTTATAGCAGAGTGTACGTCTCTATTAGCTCCTTGAGGAGCAACCCATTCGCCCAAAGCAAAACTTGAAAAATTGTTGATATCAAACATGGAGTGGTCCCTATGAGCAGTTTATATTAAAAATTGACCAACCGGTCGGTTTATGCAAGTAAATTATATATAGCAGTAAATGGAGACATTTTTTGAGTGATACGATTTTGACAAAACATCACACGGGCTGGATGGAGATTACACTCAATCGACCAGACTGTTTAAACTCATTTAACGACGAAATGCATATGGCCCTTGGAACCGCTTTAGACGAGGCCACGAACCCAAGTATTCGTGCTGTTGTTTTAACTGGGTCAGGTCGCGGATTTTGTGCAGGGCAAGATCTTGACGGCCGCGATCCTAGAAAAATGGATGGCCCTCCAGATCTGGGTAAAACTTTGAGCACCTTGTATAATCCTTTAGTCCGACGATTGCGCAGTTTAGCCAAGCCCATCATTTGCGCTGTGAATGGCGTGGCCGCAGGCGCTGGTGCGAATATCGTGTTTGGATGCGATATAGTTTTAGCCTCAGAGGAGGCTAAATTTGTGCAAAGCTTTGCTAAAGTTGGTCTTATCCCAGATGCAGGCGGAACCTATCACTTAGCACAAATTCTCGGCCCATTACGTGCAAAAGCTTGGGCGATGACGGCAACACCAATAACAGCCGCTATAGCAAAGGACTGGGGGCTTGTGTGGGAATGTTTTGCACCGGACGATCTGATGCCTGCGGCCCATGCAATGGCTGCCGATATGGCTAAAGGACCAACATTTGGGCTAGCAGCGACAAAATCTGCAATCCATCAGGTTGGCATCCAAGACTTTGATGGTCACATGACACTTGAAGCAGAGATACAGAGGGCATGTGGTCAATCCGCCGATTACCGTGAAGGTGTCACTGCATTTTTAGACAAGCGTCCACCGCATTATTCAGGAGAATAGCATGGTCATGAGCGCACAAGAAATTGCAGAAAAATCGTCTGCTGGGCTAGATGCAAAAGATGCAGCAGCTCGATCTTTAGGAATTGTGGTCGAAGCAGTGAGCCCAGGAACTGCGCAACTTCGCATGCCAATCACACCAGATAAGCTCAATGGCCATGGGATGTGCCACGGTGGCTTAATCTTTGCCTTAGCAGATACAGCCTTTGCACATGCCTGTAACAGCTACAACCAACGCGTTGTCGCGCAGCATTGTAGTGTAAGCTTCATGGCCCCCGGCATGCCAGGGGATGTCCTTACGGCTCAGGCTCGCGAAGTGCACCACGCTGGCAGGAGCGGCATTTATGACATTGAAATCAGAAACTGTTCTGGTGAGGTGATTGCCCAATTTCGGGGACATTCTCGTACCATTAAAGGTCAATATTTTGAGGACACCCAATGACTGAAGCATATATCTGCGCCGGACGCCGTAGCGCAATTGGCCGTTTTGGAGGCACACTGTCAACAACACGCCCAGATGACCTTTTAGCCCAAGTAATTCGTTCAACTATGGCCGATGTTCCAGATCTGAACCCTGCGGCAATTGATGATGTCATCATGGGCTGTGCTAACCAAGCTGGTGAGGACAATCGAAACGTAGCCCGCATGTCATCTTTGCTTGCAGGGCTGCCAGACACAGTGGCGGGTGTTACGCTCAACAGGCTTTGCGGCTCAGGCCTAGACGCAGTATCCATGGCGGCTCGTGCTATCAAGGCTGGCGAGGCGGAGGTTATTCTTGCAGGGGGTGTTGAAAGCATGACCCGCGCACCAATGGTTATGCCAAAAGCAGATAGTGCATTTTCACGCCGTGCTGAAATTTATGACACGACAATTGGATGGCGGTTTGTAAACAGGCAGATGAAGAGGCAATTTGGTATCGATAGTATGCCAGAAACTGCTGAGAACATTGCATCTGAGTTTGACGTCAGCCGCGCTGATCAAGACGCGTTTGCGTTTCGCAGCCAATCCCGAGCTGCAAAAGCAATTGCTGTGGGTCGGTTTGAACGTGAGATTGCGCGCGTTGAAATCCCGCAGCGCAAGGGCGGTCTAATTGTATTTGATAAAGACGAACACCCCCGCGCTACAACACTTGAGAAACTTGCAAGCCTTGGCACGCCGTTTCGCGACGGCGGTTCAGTAACGGCCGGCAATGCTTCAGGTGTGAACGATGGAGCCGCCGCTTTGATTATTGCATCGGACGCTGCGGTTGAGAAATACAATTTAAATCCACTGGCACGCATCACTGGGACGGCTGTTGCAGGCGTTTCTCCTCGTATTATGGGGATTGGACCCGCGCCGGCCACTCGAAAGCTCTTGAAGCGTCTGGATCTTACAATTGAGGATATTGATCATATTGAATTAAACGAGGCTTTTGCGGCTCAAGGGCTCGCAGTCATGCGGGAATTAGATCTCCCAGATGATGCAACACATGTGAACCCAAACGGTGGAGCTATCGCCTTGGGTCATCCCTTGGGCATGTCCGGCGCACGTTTGGCTCTAACAGCCGCATACGAAATGCAAATAAAAGGTCATAAACGTGCATTATGCACAATGTGCATCGGTGTCGGCCAAGGCATAGCTTTGATGCTCGAGCAAGTTTAAGGATAAAACCATGAAAGATTTATCACCCAAGCCTGGTGATTTAGAAGCCATCGAGACGGCAAGTCATGATGAAATTCAAGCCCTCCAGTTCGAACGGATGCGGTGGTCACTAAGCCACGCGTATAATAACGTTGGGCATTACAAAGCCAGCTTTGATGCAGCTGGAGTACATCCTGATAACTTGAAATCACTTGCAGATTTGGCGAAGTTCCCCTTTACTGTAAAGTCGGACCTACGCAAAAACTATCCGTTTGGGATGTTCGCAGTGCCGCTTGAACAGGTGAACAGAATTCATGCTTCATCAGGAACCACTGGGCAACCAACTGTCGTTGGCTACACGCAAGCAGATCTGACGATGTGGAACCATGTGATGGGTCGTTCTTTACGCGCTGCAGGCTTGCGCTGCGGCGACTTGCTGCACAATGCATATGGCTATGGCCTTTTTACGGGCGGTTTAGGCGTGCATGGAGGTGCCGAGAAAATGGGCCTCACCGTTGTCCCTGTATCTGGTGGGATGACCGAGCGCCAAGTGCGTCTGATAGAAGATTTTCAAGCCACCGGCATCACCGTTACACCGTCCTACATGCTTTCCATTCTAGATGAATATCGTAGGTTAGGCCTCGAACCTAAGAAATCCCCCCTTAAAGTAGGTATCTTTGGCGCAGAGCCTTGGACCAACGCGATGCGTGAAGAAGTTGAGCAGTCTTTTAACATGCATGCAGTCGATATTTATGGCCTTTCCGAGGTGCTTGGTCCCGGTGTGTCCTGCGAATGTGTTGAAAGCAAAGATGGCCTCCATATTTGGGAAGACCACTTTTATCCAGAAATCATTCATCCTCAAACAGGCGAAGTATTGCCCGATGGAGAATTGGGCGAGTTGGTCTTCACTTCGCTCAGCAAAGAAGCCTTCCCTATAATTCGTTATCGAACCCGCGACTTAACACGGCTTTTATCTGGAACTGCACGCAGCATGCGTAGGATGGAGAAAGTTACAGGTCGCAGTGACGATATGATTATCTTACGAGGGGTGAATGTCTTTCCAATGCAAATAGAAGAGCAGTTAATGAAAGTGCCCACACTAGCGGCACATTTCCAAATTGAGCTCGTCAAAAAAGGCCCAATGGATCATATGATTATCCATGTTGAAGGGGACGCGCCTGCGGCCGCAGAGCTGGCAGCCCTGATCAAAGCTAACGTGGGCGTAACGGCTGAAGTTAACGCCAGTGAGGTTAATTCAGTGCCACGTTCACAAGGTAAAGCGGTGCGATTGATCGATAATCGCACAAAAGGCTAGAGCATGGCACGCACTATTGCCAAAGACTATGATGCCAAGCGCACGGCTATTCTCCAGAAAGCCGCGACGCATTTTGCAGACCATGGATACGATCGCTCATCGGTCAACCAGGTGGCCGAGGCGTGTGGTATTTCGAAGGCCTTAATATACCATTATTATGATAGCAAAGAGCAATTACTTTACGATATCTTACACAGTCATTTATCTGTTGTGCGTAGGCGTGTAGCTGGCGTTGCTCAGGGAGCCTCTACACACGAGGCTCATCTCCGAAACCTTGTTGGAGAATTACTAATTACGTACCGTGGAGCCGATGCTGAGCATAGGCTCCAACTACAAACTCCAAACGCTTTGTCTCCTGAGCAACTTCAGGAGCTGACGGACATTCAAAGGCAGATTGTCAAACTATTTGCGGCAACTTTAGAGCACTTAGCCCCTGCTTATTTTGCCAAAGACCCGCATCATCAAATACCAGTGACGATGTCGTTGCTGGGAATGCTAAATTGGTTTTATCTTTGGTATCAACCCGGGCGTGGAATTAACCGCGATGAATATGCCGAAATGGCTACCCAAATACTGCTGGGTGGCTTAGATCGCATGCAACGTTAAGACTATCACGCCTGACGCAATAATAATTTACCGGCTTCGATTAGATCCTAAAATACAAAATGTCTAAAAATTAAGTACGTTAAATTAGGAAAGCAAAATGCTCATGCGTTGCATTGCCAAGGCATACCCTTGCACGCCAAATCCTGCAATTACCCCATCAGCACGTAAGGAAACATAGCTTTTATGCCGAAAATCTTCGCGTTTATGAATATTGGAAATATGAACTTCGAGCACAGGTCCAACAAAAGTCTGCAGAGCATCTAGCAATGCCACAGACGTGTGCGTGAGAGCAGCAGGGTTAATGATAATACCCACTGAAGTCTCACGCGCTGCATGGACCATGTCGATCAAAGCGCCCTCATGATTGCTCTGGAACAGCTCAGACCGAAGACCAACTGATTTTGCAGCTTCGGCGCATGCTTTGCCCACGTCTTCTAGGGTGTCATAGCCGTAAAGTTCGGGTTGCCGTTGCCCCAGAAGATTGAGGTTAGGTCCATTTAAAACTTTAATTAGAGGGGCCATGATCATCCTTCCATCTTTGATTAAAATCGGAATGCCACAGATTTACCATAATTGCGACTGTTTCTTGTACTTTGTCAAATCAACCCACAATCTCGCACATCACATCAAAGGCGAAATCAATGTCCACTTTAGTTACATCGAACTGGCCAATTTGAAAGCGTATCGCAATCGCACCATCCACTTTAGTTTGAGTGATATACATACGGCCATCATCATTAACACGGTTTACAAAATCGATTTGTGCTTGGTCATCAGTACCTGCAATGCGGAAAGTAAAGAGTGACAAGGTGGGTTCTGTAACTATTTCAAATCGTCCATTTCCACGTAGCTTTTCGGCTAACTCTTCAGCCCAAGCCACATGATTGCGAAGGCGAGTACGGAGGGCTTCCAAACCATATGAGCGAAGTAAAAACCATAACTTCAGGGCTCTGAAACGGCGCCCAAGAGGGACTGACCATTCTGAGTAATTAATCAGTCCATCATGTCCATGTGTTTTGAGGTATTCAGGTTGAATGGCCAGCGTTTTTACCAAGCTCGTAGGGTCAGCCAAGAAATGCGCTGAGCAGTCAAATTGTGCACCAAGCCATTTGTGCGGATTAAATACAATAGAATCTGCCCCTTCCGCGCCAGCCCAAAGAGTGCGAAATTCCGGACAGATCATGGCAGCACCAGCCCAAGCGGCATCAATATGGGTATAGAGATCAAATTCTTTTGCTATTTTGACCACCTCAGCTATGTCATCGCAAGCGCCTGTGCCGGTTCCACCTGTGCACGCAATAATACCTGCAGGACGGTAACCCATTGTAATATCTGATATAATTGATTGACGCAAGACCTCTGGTCGTAAGCCTCTTAACCCACCCGAAATTGGGATCCGTACCAGGTTAGCTTGTCCAATACCGGCCACCCAAATAGCACGATCAACAGATGTGTGTACTTCGGATGAGCAATAGATTCGCAAGCGGGCAGCTCCTGATAGACCAGACTGATTGCCTTCCCAATTCAAAGCACGTTCCCGCATTGTTAGAACCGCGGCCAAAGTGGCCGATGAAGCAGAGTCTTGAATTACACCTGAAAAATGCTTCGGCAAACCGATTGCTTGCCGAAGCCAGTCCAGCATAACAGTTTCCATTTCTGTCGCTGCTGGTGAAGTCTGCCAAAGCATACATTGCGCTGCAATTGTTGAGACCAGCATCTCTGCAAGCATAGACGGGGGAGCCGCATTAGCCGGAAAATATGCAAAAAATCGGGGATGTTGCCAGTGGGTAATGCCAGGCATAACAACACGTTCGAAATCTTCCATGATTTCACTCATGTCCTGTGGGCCCTCTGGTGGGGCCAGCGCAATAAGCGCAGCAACGTCACCAGGTAGACTTTGCGCCCGCACAGGGCGATCCCTGAGGTTGGTATGATAATCAGCCGCCCATTGAGAAATCTTAGCGCCCCAATCTGAAAACTCGTCCCACTGCATTTTAGGCTCCTACCAATGCTTTGTGCCCATCAGTAACCCATGAAAATTCAAGGTCAAACCTAGAACACTCTAAAAATTGAAAATAATGCAACTTAGCTTTTGACTACCATTTTGCGTGAAACGTCCACTAAACATTTTGGCCACTGTGCGTGATACGAATGGTTTCGGTAATCTCGAAAGCCCAATGCCCCCGACTTGCATGGCGGTTAAAGTCTTGCATAGCCGTTGTTCAAGTTCTGATGTTTCAAACCTTAATTTGGGGATAATAACAGGGGATGTCATGATACTCTCCAGAATGGTAATTCGCAGGTAAGACAAGCCAACACTGGATTAATGATTATGATAAGAAAATTCACAAATAGTCCCTACACAATTGCCAAACTTCAATTTATTTGGCATCTTTGTTGCAGCAACCGGAGCTATATCGATGAATGCCATATCTGATCTGAAAGCCAACACGTCAGTACCGTTTGAAAAAGCGCATGCGATGCCAACGGCTGTTTATACAGACCATGCGTTTTTAGAGGCGGAGCTATCACAGGTTTTCTCACATGATTGGTTCTGCGTTGGACGAGCAGATGCGCTTAAAAACCCTGGAGATTACATGACCCTAGAATTGGCGGGACAACCAATTTTAGTGCTACGTGACAACACTGGCGAACTAAGAGCCATGTCTAACGTCTGCCGTCATCGGATGTCGACCTTGAAAGAAGGGCGTGGCAATGCACGCTCAATCGTCTGCCCGTACCATGCTTGGACCTATAACCTCGATGGAAGTTTGCGCGGCGCACCTGCGATGGAACAAAACTCTGCGTTTTGCAAAAGTGAAATCGCACTGCCAACAGTACGTTGTGAAGCATGGCTGGGTTGGGTTTTTGTAACCTTAAATCCTAATGCCAATTTTGTGGCCCAAGATTTGGCAGAAGTCGAAGGTTTGGTCGGCGACTACGGGATGGAGAATTACTCAGAAACCTTCTTTGAAACCCATCTCTGGGATACTAACTGGAAAGTTTTGGCTGAAAATTTTATGGAAAGTTATCACCTCCCCGTGTGTCACGCAGGCACAATTGGTGGGCTATCCAAGCTTGATGAGATGATATGTCCTCCAGGCCTGCCAGCGTTCAATTATCATACGATTTTGAAGGATGATACGTTGCAAATAGCGCTAGCGCATACCAGCAACACACGCCTGAAAGGTGAGCGTCGCCGGATGACTTATTTGCTGGCCATCTACCCCAGTCTGATGATCACCTTAACCCCTGGCTACTTTTGGTACCTCAGCCTCCACCCAAATGGTGTTGGCCAAGTTCAAATTATATTTGGTGGGGGCATGAGTGCAGATTATGTGGACGACCCTGATGCGCAGGCGCATTTCTTGCAGCTTAAAACACTTTTGGATGAAGTGAACATCGAAGATCGTGGCTGCACTGAAAAGGTCTATCGCGGCTTGTGTTCAGCAATGGCCATCCCCGGCCCCTTGTCACATCTCGAACGGCCGAACTACGATTTTGCACAATATCTTAACTCACGTGTCCAAAAGGCAGCTGACTAAAGCCCTACTACTAAACGTGATACTAAATTAGCCAGCATCTCATCACAAAGATCAAGCTGCGTCCTTGTGATAAACTCGTCAGCTTTGTGTCCCTGCGCCATATCACCCGGTCCACAAACCACAGTTGGCACGCCTAGTCTTTGATCAAACAAGCCACCTTCCGTTCCAAACGCTACCTTCCTAGTGCTATTAGCACCGGTCAAAGACTTCACAAATGCCACAACCTGCGATGTTTCAGGCGTATCAAGTCCCGGATATGTGTTAGACACATTAATCTCAATCGCAG
>JAPKEA010000166.1 GCA_028822275.1 Planktomarina sp.
CGTAAAGGTTTTATAACTGGTGGTACTTGGTGCGCAGACCATAATAAGCTTGTAAAGGACTGGCCAAAAGAAGAGGAAGTCGTTGAAATAATAGAAGAACACATAAGAGGTGGAGGTTCGGCTTGCAATCTTGCTTTTGATTTAAAGCGCCTTGATCCTTCGCTACCCGTTTCGACGATTGGTCTTGTGGGCGAGGATGAAGATGGAAGACATCTATTCCAGCAAGCATTAGAGGTTGGGTTGGAAACAAAGTTACTACTTACAACTACCATTGTAAAAACTCAAAAAACAGATGCGTATACCGCAAGCAGCTCCGGGCGACGTACGCATTTATATTTTGCAGGGACTGCCGAGTATCTAACACCCGATCATTTTGACTTTTCCCAAACAAATGCGCGTTTTCTTCATTTGGGTTTGCCAGGGGTGCACGATCAACTTGATAAACCATGGGACCAAGATCCCAATGGATGGGTTACCGTGTTAAAAAAAGCAAAACATGCAGGTCTGGTTACTAATTTAGAGCTATGTTCTTTGCCGGCCGAGAAAATCTATGAAATTGTAACTCCTTGTTTACAGTTTTTAGATCTTTTGATTGTTAACGATTTTGAGATCTGCGCAATTGCAGGAATGGACGTGAACCCGTCGCAGCCAACTGACCTGACTGTATGTGAGGCTGCGGCGCTGGAAGTACTTAACTCTGGCAAAATGCAACTCTTAGCTGTACACTTTCCAGAAGGTGCTTTTGCTATTACGCGTCAAGGCAATATTTTTAAGAAATCTTCTGTAGCGATACCGAATGAAGAAATAATTGGTACAAACGGTGCTGGTGATGCTTTTGCAGCAGGTTTTCTATATGCGTTGCATGAAAATATGGATGTTGAAACCGCGATCAGGCTGGGTCACGCTACTGCTGCCACATCAGTAAGGGGTATAGGAACTTCTGACACGGTTGAATCCTATAAACGCTGCTTAGAGATAGCAGATGAGTGGGGCTGGAGAGACGCTGTGTGAATTTCATATTTTAGCAAACTGAAGCAAATGTTATTCTCTCTATCTGTTCTTATGCTTGGTAATTTGAGATGTTTATTGGAATTGATCTAGGCACGTCTTCAATTAAAATTGCACTCATCGATTACTGTGACGTTGTAATTGAATGTGTGTCGAGATCAATCACTACTGAGCGTCCGAAGACTGGCTATTCAGAGCAAAACCCTAATATTTGGTTTTCTGCACTAGTTGACGCCTTTGATGAATTATCGTTTAAATGTGAACAGCTTATGGGTCAAGTTGAAGGTGTTGGTCTCTCGGGCCATATGCATGCTGCAGTCTTGATCAACAGTGCTGATAAACCGGTCAGTAACGCGATTTTATGGGATGACTTTCGAGCAGTAAAGGAAGCTCAAGAACTGAATGAAAAGTTCCCGGATCTTGCTGAAAAAACTGGTGTTATCGCGATGCCTGGTTTCACAGGTCCAAAATTACTGTGGTTGTCTCGTAACAAACCTGATCACTTTAAGCAGGGAAAATATATCCTTTTTGCTAAAGATTTTTTACGTCTAAAGTTGTCTGGAACTGTTGCGACAGACGTTACTGACGCGGCAGGATCTTGGCTTTTGGATCAGAAAAAAAGAAATTGGGACGAAGACTGCGTTAGTATTTGTAATGCAGATAATTTAATGTTGCCGGATGTTTTTGAATCCCCAGACCCTTGTGGGATAATTAAAACAGAATTTTCTGTCCGCTGGAAATTACCAAAAGGTCTTGTAATTTCAGCTGGTGGGGGAGATGTGGCCTGCGGTGGTGTTGGTGTTGGTGCAGTAAATCAGAAGACAGGGTTTATTTCTTTGGGAACGTCTGCTCAAGTTTTTTTGGGATCAGAAAAATTTGAACCTTCACCCAAAAATTTGGTCCATAGTTTTTGCCACGCCTTGCCTGAAACGTGGTTTGACATGGCCGCTTTGTTGAACGGAACAAGTGTAATGGATGCCGTTTTACGTTGGACCTCAGAAAAAAATATAGAAAGTTTGATTTCTTCGGCGGAGCAAAAGTTTCAAGGCCCAGGAAGTTTACTAGCTTTGCCTTATCTTTCTGGAGAACGCACGCCCCACAACGACAACCAGATTCGAGGTGCAATCGTTGGTTTAAGTCATGCTACAGTTACTGAAGATATCACTCTGGCTTTTTTAGAAAGTATCGCATTTTCTCTTGCAGATGGACTAGATGCTTTATTGGCGAAAAATTCCAAACCTGAAAGACTGATTCTAATAGGTGGTGGCTCTAGGTCAGACTTCTTGGCAAAGTTAATTGCCAGCATACTTAACATTACCATTGTAGGCTGTCGTTCATCAGAATATGCGGTCTCGATTGGCTCTGCTCGGCTAGCGCGATTAGCAGCGAAAAATGAAAGTCCAAGTGATGTTATAGCCACCTTGCCCGTCACTAAAGTTTTTGAACCTGACAAAGTACTTTATGCCCAATATGCAGAGAAAATACTAGAATTTAGATTGCTTTATGGGCAATTAAGAAATTAGACGTTTGGGAAAAACGCAGTTAGACAAAGCTCAGAAGAAATCTGTATGCTTTGCAAAAATATCTTTTAATATTTCTGAGTACAAAAATTGGTTAGCTATGAGGTTTGATCCTGCAGTACAATACATCCGTAGAACGGGCTTGCTCTCGCAATAGGGTTTTGAGTGCGAGAAATAGCTGATTTGGCGTTTTAAAGCCAAAGTATTTTCGGGGTTGATTATTTATCATCTCCATAATCAGTACCACCTGTTCACCTGTTCACCTGTTCACCTGTCAGGTAGTCGATCTCTTTCCCCTTTGGGAAATATTACTTGATCAGACCGTGGTATTTCTGTTGAGGCCCTTTTTCCATGTGTGATAGGGCTGAGCAAAGAACCCCTAAGCTGGCAGCTTCTGGAGATCTGTTCATGGTAAGTGTCCATTTTCAGGCGCTTTCCACATAGGCTGCTTCCGTATTGGCGGATGAGGTTTGTTATTACAGGTCACTCGTCAACACATAGGCCGATCAGGATGCGCTTGTATAGCTGGAAGATGGCGCCTGAACTAATTCCAGCAGCGCTTCTTCACATGAGTACGTAGCCGTTAGGTGGCAACCAGTAACTTTTTTATATGTGTAAATGAGTTTGCGCAGGAACTGCCCGATGAAGGCAATAATGCCAGTGGCCACTACTAAATGATCCGGCAAGTTCAGGTAGAGTGATATCGCCATCCTGCGCTAACAACGCTTCCAAAACGCGTGATGAGAGGACAACTTTTCATTGATAGGTGGGCGATTTGGGTCTTGGCTCGATCGAACCCGTCTCCCTCAGCTTATGCTGCCATCGTACTCCAGTGGCAGCAGATACCTTTTCGAGCAATTGAGCCCTAAGCGCCGGCGGCAATGCTAATGACATAAGAAATCTTCCCAAGAAGAATGAATCACGAATGAACTCGTTTGGGTCTCCCAAGGTTCACGTTTTGGGTTGGACGCTCTAAGCGCGGGAGCATCCCAACCCTCCTGTCGCAAGGCCTTGTAACAGCCATGTATTGTATCATCCTTAAGATGCAAAACTCCGTGACCTTCGCGCAGGATTTGCCTTTTTTAGGTAAATTTGCATTGGTACGACGCGCAATCCCGTACCCTTCAAGGTGACGTCGTAAACAGCGCTCAAGCTCAAGCTGATTAGAGATTGATAAAAAGTTTGGACAGATCATCAGAAAATCTGAATCACTCGCAATCAAAACGTCAACTAATTCTTCAAATATTCAAGGTACTGGAATAGAGTAGAAAGTCTTTGATTTATCAATATGTTCAGGAAATCGTAAGCTTTTACTCCCTTAAATGTATTAGAAACGAAAATTAAGGCCAAAACTTCCTTTTTAATTCTAATTTGAGTGAAATGGCTGTATATGTGGTGTAAATAGAGATCAAACAGGACTTAGTATAAACTGTGAAGACGGATCGACTGCATAATGGCTTTGACGAAATGGAGCTCAAGGCTTCGGCTAAGTCGATTAGACAAAATATTGTAAGAATGGTTGCCCGTAATGGTCAAGGTTATTTGCAGCAGGGCCTTGGTGCAACTGATCTTTTCACTTACCTTTATTTTGCAGAGGCATTGCTAGATATACACAATCCGGCATGGGAGGAGCGTGACCGGATATTCTTGTCAACTGCGCATAATTCAGCACTGTTTCATGCGGTGCTTGCTGAGCGTGGATTCTTTGAACACTCTCGATTAGAGACGTACACAAAAGATGGTTCAGAACTTGAAATTAATGTATCTGAACGCCTTGGATCTGTGGTTGAGGCCACCTGCGGCTCGCTGGGCCAAGCCTTATCTGTTGCTGTTGGCGTCGCTCAGGCTGCCAAACGGCAAAATAGGACTTTCCGTAGCTATGTAATTCTTGGAGATGGTGAGTTGCAGGAGGGACAAGTTTGGGAAGCTGCGATGTACGCGGCTAGTAACAGGTTAGATAACCTATGCCTGATAGTTGATTTAAATCAGCTTCAGGTCGAGGGCCACACTCAGAAAGTGATGGTTATGGATCCTATAGATAAAAAATTTCAAGCCTTTGGCTGGGCAGTGGAAAACGTAGACGGACATGAATTTGGTGCACTTAGTGCAGCCTTTAATCAAGCACGATCTAACCGTAACATGCCGACTGTTATTCTTGCGCAGACCATAGTTGGAAAGGGAATTCCATTCTTAGAAAACCAGATGAGCCATAATATGGTTTTGCCTGCTGACGTTGCTGAGCAGTGCCTCAAAGCTTTGGAGTGTCAGGCTTGATGAAAAACCTCCTACATGGAGATTTTACTGATAAGGCTGTGGCTACACCGGTTCCGAAATATTATGGTGAGGCCTTGGTTGCTCTGGCACAATTTGATCCTAGGGTTGTAGCCCTTACAGGGGACCTCGCGCCGGCCACCGAAAGTGATTTGTTTCGCGACGCATTTCCTGACAGATTTTTCACAGCGGGAATAGCAGAAGCCAATATGATTGGGGTTGCTGCGGGCATGGCACGATGTGGAGATATTCCCTTTGTGCACAGTTTTTCAGTCTTTTTGACTCGGAGGGCGTTTGATCAGGTTGCTATGCAGGTGGCCTACCCCAGTTTGAATGTCAAATTGGTAGGCTTTTTGCCGGGCTTGACCACGTTATTAGGCGTGTCTCATCAGGCTATTGATGATCTTGCTCTGATGCGAGTTTTACCCAATATGACCATAATAGAGCCGGCTGGCGCTAGCCAAACAGCTGCTGCAGTTTGGGCAGCTGCAAAAATTAATGGTCCAGTTTATTTGCGGCTTCATAAGGCTAGAAAACCAATAACTGATACCGCGGTCGAAAAAAATCTAGAGGTTGGTAAGGGACAATTGCTTCGTGATGGTGATGACGCAGTTATTTTTGCCTGTGGACACATGGTGGCTGAAGCGCTGATTGCGGCCGAGACACTTTGCCTGTCTGGGATCAATGTGACAGTCGCCAACATGCATACTATCAAGCCCTTTGATAGCGAATTTGTGCTAAAGCAATCTATTCGAACTGGAGTAGTTCTTAGTGCTGAGAACCATTCAGTAATTGGTGGCCTTGGGTCTGCAGTTGCTGAGGTTCTTGCGGAAAGGCCAGCCGGTGTGGATATAGAATTTAAACGCATTGGGATTTTAGATACTTTTGCTGAGGGCGGTACAACAGCTTATTTATTTGATAAATATGGCTTATCGGCGAGACATATCGTTGCTGCAGTTTATGACTTATTGGAGCGAAGATAGAGGTTCCTTGCATAAAAATAATGTCTTTCGTAATTGCAGAGATGAACATAAAATTATTCAGACTAAATAAAGCTAGCTAATTTTTTACGGTTTTAAGCATCTGGCTTTCATCTATTGTTCATAGCGAGTCTAACAAAAAAACCCAACATTGGCCTAGTATGAAAAAATGACAGATTTGTTCACCTGTATCAAACATCTGGTCGAATGTTCTTGCTCTCATCCTTCGAAGATGGGCTTTCAGCTTCTTTAGAACGTCATCCATTTAATGTGCAACATACCCCGCAGCCCTGAAGTAGTTCTGACATTCTTGTTGA
>JAPKEA010000614.1 GCA_028822275.1 Planktomarina sp.
ACCAGATCAAACCTCCACATTACAATTGATTTTCTCTTTTATCGGAACACCACAAAAATTTAGCTCCAAATTAGAAAGGTGGGCAAGCGATGTATAATCAGGGCAACCAATCATGCTTGTGCTTCATTGAAGCGATAACCAATGCCATAAAGCGTTTCAATCGCTTTGAAATCTCTATCCACCACCCGCAGTTTTTTTCTTAGTCGCTTGATATGGCTGTCGATGGTACGGTCGTCCACGTAAACTTGCTCATCATAGGCCACGTCCATCAGTTGATCCCTGCTTTTTACGAAGCCTGGCCGCAATGCAAGTGTTTTGAGAAGTGCGAACTCTGTGACGGTGAGAGCCACATTCGCTCCACGCCACGTAACTCCATGACACAACGAATCCATCGATAGAAGCCCGCGCTCCATGACTTTAGTTTCTGTGAGCTTATCTGGTACTATACCCGCAATGGCGTTCTCCCGTCGCAAGAGAGCCCGAATACGCTCTAGCAAAATACGCTGCGAAAATGGCTTCTTCACATAGTCATCAGCACCCATCCGCAGGCTCAAAATCTCATCAACCTCATCATCTTTTGATGATAAAAATATAATTGGAATAGTAGAGTTTTGCCTTATCCGCTGCAGCAAATCCATACCACCCAAACTTGGTGTTTTAATTTCTAGAACAGCGATATTAGGCATATTTTTTTTGAACGCTTCCCATGCCATTTGGCCATCACAATAAATTTCCACCTCAAAGCCCTCCACCTCAAGCATCATGGAAACTGACGCTAAAATGTTTTGATCATCATCGACCAGAGCTATTCTTGGCATAAAAGCTATCCTCTGATCGGCTTGAAATTCAGCGCTTTATTTTAAAACATCCTCCGTAATTTTATTGATAGGCGCAACCTATAACTACGAATCAGCTTAAAATATCTTTAAAAATTCGAACTGATTTGGTTCATTGATGTTAAATCCGCAGCCTATTCAAAATTGATTGCGCCAAACTGCCACTGATTGCGCTAACGATTGCAAAGCGTGCTGTTGATAAGGTCTTGAGACATGATAAAGTAAGACATTAGATTGAAGTTGTAGGAGCAGTCGCATGAACGCCGGACGCGTAAACCCCAATTTTACCCTCAAGAACCAGGGCATTAAAGGGCTTGGGACTGTATATTACAACTTGATTGAACCAACCCTTATTGAATGTGCTCTTGCTCGCAACGAAGGCGAGTTAGGCCGTGGCGGTGCATTTTTGGTCTCAACTGGAAAGTTCACAGGCCGGTCACCAAAAGACAAGCATGTAGTGAAATCTGCATCCGTGGCAAACACCATTTGGTGGGACAACAATGCCGAAATGTCGGAAGCGGGTTTCGATACACTTTATGACGACATGATAATGCACATGCAGGGCCGTGATTACTTTGTGCAGGATTTGTTTGCTGGTGCCGATCCTGCCAACCGCCTAGACGTACGCATGGTAACTGAGCTGGCTTGGCATGCTCTGTTCATCCGCCACATGTTGCGCCGCCCCGATACCGATGAATTAGCCGACTTTACAGCCGATTGGACCGTGATTAACTGCCCTTCTTTCCAAGCTGATCCCAGTCGCCACGACTGCCGGTCTAAAACAGTGATTGCTATGAATTTTGACCGAAAGGTTATTTTAATTGGTGGTACAGAGTATGCCGGCGAAAATAAAAAATCTGTATTTTCGCTGTTGAACTATTTGCTAACAGACAAAG
>JAPKEA010000167.1 GCA_028822275.1 Planktomarina sp.
TATAGATGATGCCTATCTACCACGATCAACTGTTACTGATGTTTATAATATTATTGAGGCGGATTTATTGGATGCAATAACCAAACTGCAGGCGCCAACTTTTGATGGGAGCGGCAGTGCAACCAAGTCTTCTGCCAGAATGTTACTTGCTGAAGTTTATTTGACTCAGAAGGATTTCTCAAAGGCAGAGAATGAATTAATGAGCATCACACAGATGGGACACGATTTACTAGATAATTATGCTGATGTTTACGAATTATCTAACAAAAACAGTTTAGAGTCTATTTTTGAAGTTCAATATATGCAAGGGAATCAGGGACAGGATACCCAAGCTTTTACTACAGTTAATTCCTACAATTTCCTACCTCAAGGTGATGTTAGCCTAATAACCGGTTTTGCTGGAAACAACGGACCTTGTAGTACTAGTTATAACATGCCAACAGGTGATTTGATTAGCGTTTATGAACCCAATGACACACGATTGGATGCTTCAATAGGTATTGCTGAAGGTAGCACTTTGGGTGTTTATGGAGATATAAAGATAGACGTGTTGAAAAGCCCTGTGGGCTATACTACGCCTCCTGATAGAGCATCTGTTGCTTATATAAAAAAATATTTCCATAGTCATGCACAGCAATACATTATGGATGAAAATTTCCCTGTATACCGATATTCAGATGTTCTGCTTTCTTTAGCAGAAGCCTTGAATGAACAAAGTAAAACTTCGGAAGCTCTACCACATCTAAACAGGGTAAGAACCAGGGCAGGTTTGGAAGCTGTAACTGAAACCGACCAGACGTTATTAAGAGACATCATTGCTCATGAACGGCGTGTCGAATTTGCTTTTGAGCATCATAGATGGTTTGATTTATTGAGGACTGACAAAGCCATAGAGGTGATGAACGCACATGGAGAATATATTCAAGCTGCCCATGGTGATCAAGGCTATTTGATTCCTACTGGTTATAATGTAACACAGGATCGATTGCTGTATCCGATTCCTTTCCGTGAAGTACAAATCGCTAATATCAAACAGAATCCAGGTTATTGATTAGCTGCAATCTGTTTTGGAGCTATATTCCACCATCCATGTATAAGATGGGATAATTTGGAAATAAAAAGAACCCCGGTGGTTGCGCCGGGGTTTTTTAAAACTATTTCAATTGCCTTAGCTAGATTCATATTACCAGTTTCGTACCGAGATTATCCGACGGAGTTGATTGGGAAAACTGTGCCATTGAGCAATTGTTGTTTTCATGCATCGATCAAGAGCTGGTTTGGCATAATAAATTAAAAATATTATGAAAATTTATAGAAATTTTTTAATGGTTCAAGTCTATTTCTTAACCATTTTAGTTGCAATTACCATTTCAAGCTGTTCGAATAAAGATTCGGATAAAGAGGTAAAAAACCAACTGAATCTCGTAAACCTGACAACCGAATATCTTTCAGATCCTGTTGGGTTACAGACGGATAAGCCATCGTTTGGATGGCAGTTTGAAACAAATATTCGTGATCAGCGTCAAACGGCCTATCAGGTGCTAGTTGCCAGTAATCTAACAGCACTAGAAAATAACAAGGGAGACCTCTGGAATTCTGATAAAATTGATTCTGATCGATCTGTCAATATCCAGTATGAAGGGAAACCACTTGAAAGTCGTCAGATTTGCTATTGGAAGGTTCGTGCCTGGGATACTAATGGAACAGTAAGCGGTTGGAGCAAGCCTTCGCGATTTGAGATAGCTTTGCTTGCCAAAACGGACTGGAATGCGAAATGGATCGGGCTACAAACACCTAAAAAGATTTCGCCGCTACTGCGTAAGGAAATTGAGGTCACCGGGGAGGTCAAGTCTGCAAAGGTGTATATCTCAGGGCTTGGGTTGAGTGAACTTTACCTTAATGGGAAGAAGATCTCTGATGATGTACTCTCGCCCACTTTTACCGATTATGATCAAGAGGTCTTTTATCGCACATACGATATTACCTCTTTGCTTAAACAGGGTCCAAATGCTATTGGCATTATGCTGGGCAATGGCTGGTTTGGTGCTACAAAAATCTTTTTTGAAATTGGTGGATGGAAAACCAGGCCACAGGCAATTCTGCAGATGAGTGTTACTTATAATGATGGAACAGAAAAACATTTTTTTTCAGATGAGACATGGAAGGCAGCCAGCGGACCAATAGGCTCAAATGAACTAAAACCGGGCGAAGATTATGACGCAAGACTTGAGAAGCCTCAGTGGAATAAGGTGGGCTACGATGATAGTCAGTGGAGTCCTGTCACAGTTTTTCAAGCACCCACCGGTCGCTTGATTAGTCAGACCATCCCGCCCATGAAAGTCCAGGCTACTTTTCGCCCGATCAAGATAACCAAACACGAAAACGGTGGCTGGCTGTTTGAATTCGACCGGTATTTCGGAGGCTGGGTACGGCTGAATGTCAAAGGCAAAGCCGGCGATAAGATCACGATCCACTATGATCTTACTCCCAGCTTTATCCAAGATGAGAAGAACGAAAAGGATACCTATATCCTGAAGGGCGATCCGGATGGTGAGGTTTATGAGCCACGTTTCACCTTGCATCCCGTGCGGTATGTGCGGGTGGAGGGACTCGAAGCAGAGCCAACACTAGCGACCCTTGAAGGGCGGGAAGTCTACAGTGACGTCGATCTGTACGGCGATTTCAGTTGTTCCAACGAGCTTCTGAACCAGATCCATGGAAATATTCAGCGTTCCCTTAAGGTCGCCCTGAAGGGCTTCATTGCCGACTGCCTGAACAGGGAACTCCTCGCCTACAATGAGCCAGCCACTATTTTCGGAACCCTTGCAACACGCAATTTCATGCCTGATATATGGACCAGGTTTGCCCGAGAAGTTCAGCTCGGGAGTTCAGAGAACGGCGACCTTTCAGATATAGTACCCGTTCTGCCAGGTATGCAGCGAGAGAGCGATGTTTCCCAGAATTCCTCTTATCCAATGCTAATCTGGTATTTATACGAAAGCCATGGCGACCAGCGACTGTTGGAGCAGCATTACCGGACGGTAAAGGCCTGGGTTGATTTCATAGGACGGGAATTAGCCGATTCCACTCATATCGTCAAAATAGGCTGGCTTGGTGAGCACATGTTGCCTAAGAGTGGAGGCGAACCTGGATTTGATTTCTTCAGCAAAGAAACACCAAGGGAGTTTATCTGGACCTGCGATTATTTTCAGAATGTCAGGGTACTAGCGAACATGAGTCGGGTATTGGGCAAGAAAGAAGCCGAGGGTAGTTATACGGCTTTAGCTAAATCCATCAGAGAGAAAATTAACATGGAATGGTTTAATACAAAGACCGGGCATTATGCCACAGGCTCACAAACGTCCGATATCCTGCCACTTGCCATAGGAGGGCTTGTTCCGCCGGAAAACCAGCAACAATTGATCGAGAATATCGCCAGAACTATCAGAGAAAATGACGGTAAATTCAAGGTTGGCCATATTGGTCTGCCAGGTTTTATGGAGACGCTGGTTGACCACGGTCTTGGCGAGGTGGTCTACAAAGCGGTAAACACTACTGAATATCCCGGCTGGGGCTACATGATTTCCCAGGGCGCGACCACGGTGTGGGAAGGCTGGACTCCAACCTCGGTGGTGGAAGAAATGGATAATTGGGTATATCCAGCAGAAGAGAGTATGATGATGCTGGCTGGTGTCGGCAGGTTTTTTTATGAGGGAATCGTTGGCATACAGGAGCCCGCTTTCTATGGCACCCGAGAGTTCTGGCCGGGTTACGGCCAAATCAACATCAAGCCACACGTGCTCGGAGATCTGACTCACGCCAACGCCACAATAAAAACGGTCAGAGGCATCATATCATCGGGCTGGAAGAAGACGGATAATTCATTTGCTCTGGATGTCACTATCCCCGTAAATGCAACTGCCAAGGTGAGCGTGCCTGTAATAGGAGAGTTGAAGAACCCGACTATCACCGAGGGAGGTAAAGTTGTTTGGAAAGAGGGTGCTTTTGTAAAGGGTGTTGAGGGAATAACAGGTGGCAAACAGGAAGCTGGCTATGTTAGCTTCGATACAGGATCGGGGGAATATCGATTCAAGATGCAATATAATGGCAATGAATAATTTGTGTGAGAGGCATACCTAAGATAGGGTAAACAGCTTAAAGACTAGTTGAGAAAACTCATGTAGAAAAGAAAATCAGTAATTAATAAATCAGTAATTAATAAATAAGAATACTTATGAAAATAATAGAAATAAAAGTAGACCGTGTGGACGAATGCATATGGGGCAATTTTGACCGCCAGTTCAAGCTGCGCTTTATCAATCCAATAAACGCTATTAATCCTGATCTAACCTTTAAGGACTGGTTTTGGGACCTTGCTGTGTCCATCGTTCAAATTCGTACGGATGACGGGCATACGGGGATAGGATGGTGTGAAGATGGGACCGGTGCTGTTGAGGCTATGATAAACAACCACCTGCATCGTTTCGTCATGGGTCAGGATCCCTTTGATTACGAGGGGATATGGGAACTCATGTTCCGTGCCTCAACAGTATATGGTCGGAAAGGTGCAGCCATAGAAGCTATTTCTGCTATCGACATTGCTCTCTGGGATCTGATGGGTAAAGCAACGGGTAAATCGGTAGCTGCATTACTGGGTGGATCTTCCACTGAGTCCATACCTGCCTATGCCAGCGGCCTGCACCATGTAGAGCCTGAACTAGCCGCAGAAGAGGCTACCGACTATGTTAATAAGGGCTACACGGCAATGAAGGCACGTCTGGGTTATGGGCCCCTTGAAGGTCGTAAAGGGATGCTGAAGAATGTTGAGCACATAGCTGCGATACGTAAAGCAATAGGTTCTGAAGTCGGTCTTATGATCGATGCATATGGGGGCTGGAACTTACCCTATGCTTCTGAGATGTGCCAACTCTTAGAACCTTATAATCTCTCTTGGGTAGAGGAGCCATTCCTTCCTGATGACCTGAAAAGTTATGCCCGTTTGCGGGAGACTACGACTATCCCGGTAGCTGGAGGAGAGCATGAATTCACTCGCTATGGATTTCAGCAAATGATTGAAGCCAAGGCGGTAGACATTCTCCAGCCCGACTTGCATCGTTGCGGTGGAATCACAGAGGGTAGGAAGATTGCGAGTTTGGCTGCAGTTCATGGCTTATCCATTTGTCCACATGCATTCAGTAATGTGCACACGCAGTTTATCGCAGCTACCACGAATGCACCCATGTCAGAATCTTTTCCCGTACCTTGTTGGGAGGATTCGGATCTCAATGAGCAGCCTACCATAATCCTGAATCAGGCCAGTCCTGAAGGCGGCAAAATCCCTGTGAGCACGGCACCTGGTCTTGGTGTCGAAATTAATACAGAAATCCTAAACAAAAGCTTATTATGAAATGGTCACTACAGATGCTACCCACTGCGGAAGTGGATGTTCCATACCCTGAAGTATATTGGATGGAGCGTTTCCAGGATTGGACTACGCTTCAATTTCAAATGGGCATACTCAGGTCAGGGGATTACACCGTTTTGGTTAATACCGGATTCCCTGAAGAAATCAGTGGCATTAAACAAGCCTGGCAAGAGTATCTTGGAGATCGCGCCATTCTCAAACGAAGCGATGACTGGAAGA
The DNA here is from genome assembly GCA_028822275.1 of Planktomarina sp. Lineage (GTDB taxonomy): Bacteria > Pseudomonadota > Alphaproteobacteria > Rhodobacterales > Rhodobacteraceae > Planktomarina. The sequence continues at coordinate 5,645 of JAPKEA010000167.1, forward strand.
CCGAATCTCACCTAGAACGTCTTGGCATTCATCCTGATGAAATTACCCATGTGATCATTACACCGATACAGATCTATGCGACTGGAAATCTGCATCTCTTTAAAAATGCAAAAATCTGCTTCTCAAGAAAGGGGTGGACTGAGGATGTCATCGCACCTACTTACTCACACCAGGTTCCTCGCCAAGGCTGTATATCAGATGAGCATTTAGCATGGTTGCTATTTGAAAATGAATCCAATTGCCTGTTGATGGAAGACAATCATGAGTTGCTGCCTGGCTTGAGCTGTCGTTGGGTTGGGGTCCATCATCGATCGTCAATTGCCGTTGAAGCAAACACTCAAAATGGGACTGCCATTTTATCGGACTGTGCCTTCCACTATGCCAATGTTGAAGAGAGTCGACCTTTAGGGATTGCTGAGAGTATCATTGAGGCTCACTC
>JAPKEA010000168.1 GCA_028822275.1 Planktomarina sp.
AAGGTACGTTGCAGCCAACCCGTTTGAGGGTGGAAAACAAGCTGTCGCCGAAGCGTACCGAAACCTTACTGCCGTCGGGGCAGTTCCATTAGCAACGACCGACAACCTTAACTTCGGCAACCCAGAAAAAACCGAAATAATGGGGCAATTTGTTGGGGCAATCAAAGGTATTAGTGCCGCAGTAGAAGTCCTCGGCATTCCAATCGTTTCGGGGAACGTGTCACTTTATAATGAAACCGATGGCACCGCCATTCTGCCCACGCCCACAATTGGCGCTGTTGGATTGATCAGAAATATCGAAGATGCGATCTTAGGTGTGGCTCGTGATGATCATATCGCAATTTTGGTTGGCCAAACGATAGGTCACCTTGGTCAGTCAGCATTGCTGGCTGAGGTATTTAACAGAGTTGAGGGAGATGCACCACCTGTTGACCTTGAGGCCGAGAAAAAGAACGGTGAATTTATTCGAGCAAATCTGGCTTGGATTACTGCATGTTCAGATTTGTCTGATGGTGGCCTTGCATTAGCTGCCTTTAAAATGGCCGAAGCTGCGGGCGTTGGCGTTACAATAAACTCAGACAATACTGCAGAGATTTTTGGTGAGGACCAAGCACGCTATTTGGTCGCTTGTAACTTCGATCAAGCAGAAGCATTGATGGTAGCAGCAGGGGTAGCAGGCATTCCAATTTCTTATGTTGGAAACTTTGGTGGAAACCAAGTGAAGTTTGGAGGCTCATCAGCCGAACTTTCAACATTAAAGCAAATCTTTCGATCTAGCTTTGAATCTGTAGTTGCTTGAAATTAAGCGCGCATCATCTTATCTCGAGTTAATATAAACGAAAGGAGCTGATTCATGGTCATGGCAGCCCAAGACATTGAAGACTTAATCCGCAAAAAGTTTCCGCAGGCTCAGATTACGATTTCAGATCTAGCAGGTGATGGAAACCACTATGCTGCCGAAGTGATTGACGTCAGTTTTCAAGGGAAAAGTCGTGTGGCCCAGCATCGTACTGTTTATGCAGCTCTGGAAGGTAAGATGGATGGGGCTCATGGCGAGTTACATGCTCTAGCCTTAACCACAAAGGCCCCTACCTAGTATGGAAAGCTGGGTAGTTATTGCTTACATACTTTTAGCGATACTTGTCATTTTACTGGCACGAGCCTTCTGGGTCGTACGTCAAGAAAAAGGCCAAGGACGTGGCAGCCTTCCTGGCGAGGGTGATCATGAAGTCCGAGCGGATTACTTCTCTGGCGGTGCTGGAGGTGGACATTCCGGAAGTTTTAGGGTCCCAAAGGACCCACAGAAATATGCACAACAATTTGTGCCCAAACCTGAGAGGTCAGTAGATGAGCGCTGAAAATAAAATTCGTGAGACAGTCACGACCAACGATGTTGTACTTTTTATGAAAGGCACTTCTTCCATGCCACAATGCGGCTTTTCGAGCCAAGTTGCAGGAATTTTAAACTACATGGGTGTTAATTATAAAGATATAGATGTCCTGAGTGACGACACTATACGTCAAGGCATTAAAGATTTTTCAGATTGGCCAACAATTCCACAGCTCTACGTAAAAGGTGAGTTTATAGGTGGCTGTGACATAATTAAAGACATGACAATGTCAGGTGAACTGGACGGGATGTTTGCCGAACACGGTGTTTCTTACAACAAAGACGCCGCAGAAGAAATCCGCAAAGCAAATAACCAATAAAGCTAATGCAGCCCTACGTTCTAGATGGCTGTTGGGGCTGTTTTTTCTTCCAGACTATCCGCTGCTGATTCTGCGCGTGCAGACAACTCAGCCAGAGATTGAAGCAAAGCCGGCGGCACAACCTGAACTTCAATTTTTTGAACTTTATTACTGATTTCTGTGGAGACAGAGATTGATGCAGCCTCTAAATCAGTTATTTTTTTCTCCGCAACTTTCAATTTCTCTTCAAGAGAAACAGTCCTATCAGCCAAAAGTAAACCGGACATCAACAACATTTGAGCTTCAGGCATCCTTTCCGATTGATCCGCCAAAGACATAGCCTCAGTATTGAGCATGCTGGCCGCCATTTCGAGAAAAGATTCCTCCCCTGGCTGACAAGACAACGAGAAGGAACGCCCACCAATTTTTATTGAAAGATTAGGCATTAGCGGTCTCCCCATTGGAATCTACAAGGACTGCGAGCAAAGCTTGTAACTGCGCTTTGTCCACGTCTCGTTCAGCATGCAGACTAACCAACTCAGCCTGAAGCCCAGCATCAATAACTCCCGGATCGGCCAAACCAGCCGCATTAGCGGATCGCAAATCTTGGTTGGCCTTCCTTAACTGCAGATTTGATTGTGATAATTGTTGCACACTAGCATCCAAGGTCAAAACTGCTTGAGACAGTTTTTCTAATCCGTACTCACTGTCGGCCTCATAAGGGCGAGGTTGCTCAGAAGACAGGCGTGTAACTTTAGTATTTAAATCAGCAATTACAGTTTTTTGCTGTGAAGTAGTGGTTTGGGATTGCATTAAATTCAAACGCAATTGCTCTAATTCTGTAAGAATGTGTGCAGGCAGGGCATCCCTATCCATGATCTCAGATGCATTCATCTCTAAAAAACTAGATGAAACTATGATCTCTGCGGCAGCTGAAATTCTAGTTAAGGCTATAGAAAGTCTTTGCTCTAATGCGGATATCTCACTCATAAGCTGTATTTAACCTCTCAGCACATCCATTTGCCGTTTTATTCGAATCGCCCGTTATAATTTTAATGTACGGGAAGTGCACCTCAAGGTCCAAGGGAGCAAAATCAATCAAATTTGCCTGTTTTTGATCAGTTCGCTTGAACTTCTCATTTCACTTGATAGGAAAGCACTAATTTTAGGCCTAACAGAAAGCTGATGCCATGGATCTCAAAGCCCTTGCTGCCAGGAACCCTGATCACTGGGAAAAAGCAACAGCAATCCGCGCACTAACGCTAGATGCAGTCGCCCGCGCCAACTCAGGCCACTCAGGAATGGCGATGGGCATGGCAGACGTAGCAACTGTTCTATTTGAAAAACATTTAAAATTTAATGCATCCGCCCCAAACTGGCCTGATCGTGATCGGTTCGTTTTGTCTGCAGGCCATGGCTCTATGCTGTTGTACTCTTTGCTGCACCTGACTGGTTATAAAGATATGGACCTGGAAGAAATTAAGAACTTCCGACAGTGGGGAGCAAAAACAGCAGGCCACCCCGAGTATGGCCATGCTACAGGCATCGAAACTACTACAGGACCTTTAGGCCAAGGTATCGCAAACTCAGTTGGGTTTGCTATTGCTGAAGAAATTCTACGTGCGACTTATGGCGAAAAAGTACAGAACCATATGACATATGTGATCGCAGGTGATGGCTGCCTTATGGAAGGTATTAGCCAAGAAGCTATTAGTCTTGCTGGTCGTCACGAGCTGGGTAACTTGGTTGTTCTTTGGGATGACAACGGCATCACGATTGATGGAGCAGTCGATCTCTCAGATCGTACAGATCAAACCCAACGATTTAAAGCATCTGGCTGGCATGTCCAAGCTATTGACGGTCACGACCCCAAAGCAATTGATCTAGCTATCACAGCCTCACGCAATTCAAACAAACCTTCAATGATCGCGTGCAAAACACACATCGCTTTGGGGCACGCGGCCCAAGATACGTCAAAGGGTCATGGAGCCTTAACTGACGCAGTACAACTCGCAGCTGCTAAAGCTGCTTATGGCTGGGAGCATGGTGAATTCGTAATTCCAGCTCATATCAAAAGGGCATGGGCTGAGATCGGTGCACGTGGTGCAGCCGAACGTCTAACTTGGGAAAAGAACTTCTCGGTATTGCCTGCCAGCAGACAGACCCAATTCAACCGTATATTTGCAGGCGAATGCCCCAAAAAGCTCGTTGCCGTTGTTAGAGAAATTAAAAAAGAAGCCGCGCAAACACTACCAAAAATAGCGACACGAAAAGCTTCTGAGAACGCACTGAAGCAAATCAACCCTATAATGCCCGAAACGGTAGGTGGATCAGCAGATTTGACCGGGTCAAATAATACAAAAACAGAAGATATGGGCGTATTCAGTCCAGAAAACAGAAAAGGTCGTTACATTTACTTTGGTATCCGTGAGCATGGTATGGCTGGCGCCTTGAACGGCATGGGGCTGCACGGCGGCATCCGTCCCTACGGTGGTACCTTCATGTGTTTTACCGATTACGCGCGCGGCGCAATGCGATTGTCTGCACTTATGGGCGTACCAACAGTTTATGTGATGACACATGATTCAATCGGGTTAGGTGAAGATGGACCAACTCACCAGCCTGTTGAACATTTAGCAATATCGCGCGCGACACCAAACACTTTAGTTTTTCGTCCTGCTGACCAAACAGAAACTGCAGAAGCTTGGGAAGTGGCACTGGGTCAGCAAAGTACACCAAGCGTTATGGCATTGTCGCGTCAAAATGTTCCTGCGGTACGCAAAGAATATAAATCAGCGAACCTTAGTGCGCGCGGTGCTTATGTTCTTGCTGAGGCAACTGGCAAACGCCAAGCAATTTTGATGGCGACCGGAACTGAAGTGTCATTGGCCATGGAAGCAAAAGCTTTGCTCGAAGCTGAAGGCATTGGAACCCGCGTTGTGTCGATGCCATGCATGGAACTGTTTGCGCAGCAAAGCGATGCCTATCGAAAACGTATTTTACCCGGCGGTGCGGTTCGTGTCGCAATTGAAGCAGCTGTTCGCATGGGGTGGGATCATTGGCTTCTCGGCGAGCGCGGACGTGAAGCAAAGGCAGCCTTTGTTGGAATGAGCGGGTTCGGCGCCTCCGCTCCCGCTGAGCGACTATATGAAGAGTTTGGAATCACTGCTGAAGCCACAGCCAAAAAAGTCAAATCACTACTCTAAAATTATGGGGTCATCGCAATGCTATGGCCTCTTTTTTAACAACCACCGTTCGTTTCAAAAATTGATTGCGCTACCGTTAGCGCCACCATGAATATTTATGCTATCAAGCCTAAAATATCCTTAATTTTTTCTTTATCTGCTCATCGCCAATTGGTACGCCCAAAACAGTTTATCGTTAGGGAGAGGTTGTATGACTGTTAAAGTTGCTATCAATGGATTTGGGCGAATTGGGCGGTGTATATTAGCTCATATAATTGAAAGTGGTCGTACTGATGTCGTAGTTGTCAAAATCAACGCTACTGGCCCATTAGAAACTAGCGCCCACTTAATGCGATACGATAGTATCCATGGTCGTTTTAGAGGAAAAATCACAGTTGGAGAGGGCATGCTTGATCTCGGCCAAGGTCCAATTCAAATGTTCTCAACTTATGATCCAACTGAATTGGATTGGTCTGACGTTGATGTTGTTTTGGAGTGCACCGGTCACTTTAACGATGGAAAAAAAGCAAAAGTCCATATCAATCAAGGCGCCAAAAAGGTTCTTATTTCGGCCCCCGCCTCGAACGTCGACCGCACAGTGGTTATGGGTGTAAATGACGATAAGCTACAATCTGACGAGGTAATTATTTCTAATGGTTCTTGCACCACAAACTGCCTTGCACCACTAGCCAAAGTTTTAAACGAAGCTATCGGAATTGAGCGCGGGATTATGACTACGATACATAGTTACACAGGCGACCAACCTACATTGGACCGTCGGCACAGTGATCTATACCGCGCCCGCTCCGCAGCCATGGCAATTATTCCTACATCAACTGGTGCTGCAGAGGCTTTAGGTGAAGTATTACCTGAAATGGCCGGAAAGTTAGATGGAACCGCAATCAGGGTCCCTACCCCAAATGTTTCAGCAGTTGACCTAACATTTGAGGCCTCCCGGCGGGTTACGGTCCAAGAAGTTAACGCAGCCGTTGAGTTTGCGGCCAAGGGAGCAATGAGAAATATATTAGGTTATGATCCTGCACCAAAAGTGTCTATTGATTTTAATCATACTGAAGAATCTTGTATCTTTGCACCTGATCAAACTAAAGTTATTGGTGGGACTACAGTCAGAGTACTTTCATGGTATGATAATGAATGGGCATTTTCCGTTAGAATGACTGATCTAGCAGCCAAAATGGGCTCCA
>JAPKEA010000169.1 GCA_028822275.1 Planktomarina sp.
TGGTGATCACAATGTGTACATACGTTTAAATTATCAGACAGCTCTCTGTGAAACAGCATGGTACCGCATTCGCCACATTTGGTCCAAAGATTTTCAGGTACCTCACGGCGCGAAAATAGTGAATTAATTTTAGGGCGGACGTAGTTTGAAATCCAATTCACAGGTAATCTTTCTTTAAGATTTTTAGCTTGCCTTCAATTAATCATCTGCAGATGAAATTGCAACTCGCGACGCCATTGCCCATCGAATTGAAAGATAAGCGAGCCCGAGCGCAAAAGTCTCAAGTGGTAGTATTTCCATTAATTTTGAGCTGTTTGAAATAGAAAATGGGTAAACATATAAGTTTAACCCACCCAAATTATCTTTGACGCCCATAAGAGTGATTGCTGCAAAATTATTCACAAAATGCATTGCAATTGCTGGCCCGAGGGTGCCATAGCGGGCCGTCAGATCTGCGGCTGCAACACCAAATAAAATCGCCCATAAGACAATCCATGGTGCTAAGTCTCCAGTTGTTACTGGGTCATAATGTAAGAGACCGAACGCTACAGACGGCAGTAAGATCCAAACAAAAGTAGGAGCGTTGAGTGCGGCCAATTGACTTTGAAGGTATCCTCTAAACACCAGCTCTTCTGCTCCGACTTGAACCATTAATAAAACGAGTGTGATGGGAAGCAGTGTTAGCCAAGTACCAATGGCCAGATGTGGCTGCATATCTTGAGATGAGAATACCAATAAAATAAGGATTATGAGATAAGGAAACAACCCACGTATGGATTGGCGGAATTGATCAAACGCAGGCCTTAGCCCTCCAATTAATGTGGTTGGACTGCGGTGGTGGAGTATTAGGACAACCGTTCCAACCGCAATGGCCATTGTGCTGAAGCTGCCTAAAAGTGTAAGTGTTTGTCCTGGTGTGGTGACAACGCCTGGTCGTAAGTTGCCGACCCAAACGCCCCCCAAAGCTAATTTCAATGCAAAAAGAAGTGCAGTCAGCAACACCAAATAGATCAATGTGAGTGTGACTAAGCCTAAAAGTAAGCGAAATATACCCGATTTTTGGCGGGCAGGGTTCACTAGATTTTCATGCAGTTTGTAGGACATATGTCAGTTTTAATTGACGAAGTTCTGAAAGGAAAGAATGTAAATAAGTAAATATTTTTAGATGTTTATCCCTTTTTTCCGCAAACGTAAGGTTTTGCGAATTTCAGATCAAAGGTTGCCCATTCCTTAGAAGCAGAAGCTCTAGATATCTATAAAAACAGAGGATAAGCTGCGAACTAGTAAAATTTTAGAGGTGTGATCAACGAACTGGTGTCTTGCCCCTTGGTCGATCAACGCCTAAACAATTCCGAAAGCTTTAACAAAGGGTGCCCTAATGAATAAGCATGTATTCGACAAATCAAAATTGCCCAGCCGCCACGTTTCGGTGGGCCCTGAGCGTGCACCGCATCGCTCATTTTACTATGCGATGGGTATGACAGCTGAAGAGATTGCACAGCCATTCATTGGTGTTGCAACTTGCTGGAATGAAGCGGCTCCGTGTAATATTTCCCTAAATAGGCAAGCGCAGGCTGCGAAGCTCGGTGTGAAACATGCCGCCGGCACGCCACGCGAATTTACCACTATTACCGTGACGGATGGGATTGCTATGGGCCACGAAGGTATGCGCTCTTCTCTGGCCAGTCGTGAAGCGATTGCTGACACGGTTGAATTGACAATGCGCGGTCACTGTTACGATGCCATCGTTGGTCTTGCTGGTTGTGATAAATCGTTGCCGGGCATGATGATGGCAATGGTACGTTTAAACACACCTTCTGTATTTATCTATGGTGGTTCTATCTTGCCGGGCCGGATGAATGGAAAGGACGTAACCGTTCAAGATGTGTTTGAAGCTGTAGGTCAACATCAGGCTGGTACATTGTCGACCTGTGAGTTGGAAAAGCTTGAAGCCGTAGCCTGTCCCTCTGCTGGTGCCTGTGGTGGTCAGTTTACCGCCAATACTATGGCCTGCGTAGCGGAAGCGATTGGTCTCGCATTGCCAAATTCAACCGGGGCCCCTGCACCTTATGAATCGCGTGACCAATATGCCGTAGCCTCAGGCGAAGCCGTTATGAACTTACTTGAAAAAAATATTCGTGCTCGTGATATTGTAACTTTAAAATCGCTTGAAAATGCTGCAAGGGTTGTAGCATGCACTGGTGGTTCAACAAACGCTGGTCTACACTTGCCGGCCATAGCCCATGAGGCAGGTTTACAATTTTACCTTGATGATGTTTGTGAAATCTTCCGCGACACACCCTACTTCGTCGATCTGAAACCAGGTGGTCAATATGTAGCTAAAGACCTTTATGAGGTGGGTGGTGTTCCAGTTGTGATGAAAGAATTGCGTAAAGCTGGCTTGATGCATGAAGACTGCATGACAGCGACTGGTCGCTCTATGGGTGAAGAGCTTGACTTAATTGAGCGTGAAGCGGATGGCCGCGTGATCTATCCAATCGAAACGCCGCTTACTAAAACGGGTGGAGTTGTGGGGCTCAAGGGTAATTTAGCTCCAGAGGGAGCTATCGTTAAAGTGGCTGGGATAAGCGCACAGCACCAAATTTTTACTGGTCCAGCCCGTGTTTTTGACTGTGAAGAAGACGCATTCGAAGCTGTAAAAGTTCGTGAATATAAAGAAGGTGAAGTTTTAGTTATCCGCAACGAAGGTCCATCTGGAGGCCCAGGTATGCGTGAGATGTTGTCAACGACTGCGGCTCTGTCTGGCCAAGGTATGGGCAAGAAAGTAGCTTTGATTACGGATGGCCGGTTTTCAGGGGCGACACGTGGTTTCTGTGTTGGTCACGTAGGTCCTGAAGCTGCAAATGGTGGTCCAATTGGTTTATTGGAAAATGGTGATGTCATTACAATTAATGCAATTGCTGGAGAACTTTCGGTAGCCTTGAGCGATGAAGAGCTTGAGCAACGCCGCACTGATTGGAAAGGCCCACGTGAGACAATTTATGCAAGTGGTGCACTGTGGAAATATGCACAACTTGTTGGTGCGACATATAAAGGTGCCGTAACCCATCCAGGTGCTCAAGTTGAACGACATATTTATTTTGATCTCTAAGACTTTTCTGGCGGTTAGTTTATTTATTCTAGCTGGCTGTCAGATGTCTAACTTTTCGGACATAACAGGCTCATTTAACAAGAATTTTTCTCAAAGTGGTCAGCTTGCGGGAGGTATTCTCATTACTGCTCCCGAAGGGTATTGTATCGACCGGCGTTATGGGCGGCGTAACTTTTCGAAAGTTGGGCTCGTATTTGCAAGTTGTGTACGCTTAGAGGAGAGTAATGATTTAGACCACACTTTTGCTCACCTTCTAACTGCTTCTAATGCTGGAGCAAAGGTTGAGGTATCTGTGCTTGCTAATTTTGTGAAATCGCGCGAAGGCCTGTCGGCTTTGGCGATGAATAATGTATCTGATGACGTGCTCATTTATAACATAGAAACTAGCCATAGGGCTGTTTACGTTGAGTTTTCTGACTTAGGTCGACCCGAATATTTGGGTCAACGCGGTTGGAAGGCCTTTCTAATAGTCAAAAATAGTTTGGTTATACTTGGGGGGTACTCAGGCGTTGGAGCATCAGTGTCTGGAGTTGATGGAGAAGAACTGTTGCGAGAATTTGCCCAATCTACTTTGGACAACCTTTAAGAAAATAAATGTCTTGAGATCAGAATTGAAAATGGTTGCGTCTGCACGCAAACCAAAAACATAGTGAAAGCCTATTGTCTATTAATTTGGTATTTTTAACTTTAAATTAGTTTTAAGGAAAAAGTCTGGTTGCCCATTTTTGTTTTGCCTGGGCATGAATACGATTGTGTAGCGAAACAACAATAGGGCCAACAGCTTTAATACAGAATAAGTTATGATCGACATGTTTCTATGGGCCGATCAGCTTAACAGACTTTTGAATATTGCCATTGAAAAGTATCTAATTGGAACTGATCAATCAAAATAGTGCGCATGGTTTTTCTATTATTGTGTTGCCCAAACAACGACTTCTACGCGTCGATTGGATCTACGCCCTTCGGCAGTTTTATTTTGAGAAACTGGCGATAAATATCCAACCCCCTCAGCTTTAACGCGTTCAGGTGCTATATCTTTATGCATTCGCGTGAAGAGCGCTTGAACGGCATATGCTCGTTTTTTTGACAGCGTTATATTATCAGCTAACGTACCTTTTGAATCCGTATGCCCCACTAATATTATTTTTTGTGCTGGATACTCACGTAAATATTCTGCGAGTGCATCTAGTGTCGCAAAGCTCTCACCTTCCAGCTTCGCCGCACCAGCTTGAAAAATCAAGTCAGATAAAGTAAACTTTCCTAGAGTGGTCAGTGCGTTGCGTAGCTGTTCGGGCTCTCTATAATTATTGAACGGTATAATATGTAAAGGAGTTTGATCTGAAGGCTGCACAGTTGTGACTTGTAGATGAGTATGACCCAGGGAATTACTGACTAGGATCCATACAGCTTGGTTGATATCCTTTCGCGCGCTAATAAATGCAAAATTTCCGAGGTCAACATACATGTCTGGAGGTGGCAGAACTTGCAGTCCAAACCGAAAATCAAACCCGCCACAAGTGCTGTCGCTGCATTGAAGCTGAACTTCATATTCCTGTCGTATTAATTGCGGTAAAAGGATCGCTGCTAACTTTTTAGGGGAAACCTGTGTTTTGCTTATATACGCAGCTTTGGTCACACCGCCGATTAGTTTTAGGCTTGGAATTTCCGAACCGTTCCATACATCCATGGGTAATTTGAAACGGTCTGCACCACTTTGTACCTCTGTAGTTTTTTGCATGCTAACAGGCAAATTCAATTCCAGTGCTGCTGCTGGAAGTGCGGTACAGATTAAAAGGGCAGTTATGCGAAGCATAGGCAGTATCCCTAGCGGTTTTGCGTGTGATACTCAGGATTAGGTTGCATATCTGTTGCGCTGGCAACTCGGTTTGTCATGTTGAAAAATCCTGTCACTGCCGCTATATCCCAAATGTCACGATCAGAAAACCCAACGGCCCTCAAAGCGCTGCGATCGGTCTCTTCGATGTGTTGACTGCTCTCAGTCATAAGCGCTGCGAAATCTAGCATCGCCTTTTGGCGCAAATCAAGTTTTGCGCTATGATAATTCATCACCAGTTGCTCTCCTAAAATAGGGTCTCCAGAAAGTTTTCTGACGGCTGCACCATGAGCTGTTAAACAATAAAAGCACTTGTTAATTGAGGAGACGACGACTGCGATCATCTCACGCTCAAGCTTAGATAGCCCACTATCCGCTAACATTACATCGTTATAAAACGCTATAAATGCGTTGAGCTTGTCTATATCGAATGCGTAAGCCTGCAGGACGTTAGGAATCATGCCCAACTTGTCCTGGCAAATATTAAAATAATTTTGCGTTGCCTGAGGTAAAGGGTCAACCATGGGCAGGTCGAGCGCGGTTGGTGTGGTTCTCATAACGTGTCCTTTATTCGGTAATGGTATGTGCCTGCGGCTTGCATTCCCATGGATTGATATAGCGTATTGGCGGCCTTGTTTTGCTTGGTGGTTACTAAACTCATATATTTAGCGCCGTGACTTTTCGCCCATTTAGCCGCTCGCTCCATCAATTTTCTTCCAACACCTTGCCGTCGACAAAATTTCAATACTTCGACTGAATGGATCATTGCGATATCGCCGTCAATCGCAACAAACGCGGTGCCGGCGGGGGTATCTGCGGCTCTGGCAAGTAGACCCGTTTTGCTGCCATTAACGCGGTACATCAAGGAAACCTGATTTTCATTGATGCCCCCGGCTGCCCATATCTCAAGCATAGAGTGCACAGGTTCCCAAATCGCATAAGACTGTGCAATTGGAATCCTGTCTGGCACCAACAGTTCATTTTCGCAAACGTAAAGCGTAACTGGGTCAATAATGCGGTAACCGCGCGCCTCAAGTCTGGTGTCTAATACTTGTTCACCGTCTCGGACCATAAATATTTTTTTTTGACCTAACCTACACATTGCGGCCTCCGCTGCGCCGATATCCG
>JAPKEA010000170.1 GCA_028822275.1 Planktomarina sp.
CGCAAACGTGCAGCCTCTTCAAATTCTAAATTTTCGGCGGCCTTGCGCATGTCGTCACGCATCCCGCCCAATACGGTTTTTAGGTTAGCTCCTTGTAAGTCAGGGCTAATTTTGGCGGTAACGCGGGACATGTCGGTATCGCCCTTATAGAGACCAGCTAGCACATCCTCGACATTCTTTTTAACCGTAGCTGGGGTTATGCCATGCAGTCTGTTATATGCCATTTGTCTTTCACGACGGCGGTTTGTTTCGCCGATGGCACGTTCCATTGAACCAGTAGTGCGGTCGGCGTACATGATTACACGGCCCTTCTCATTCCGAGCGGCACGCCCAATTGTTTGCACAAGAGATGTCTCAGATCGCAAGAATCCCTCTTTATCTGCGTCTAAGATTGCAACCAGTCCACATTCGGGAATATCTAAACCTTCACGTAAAAGGTTGATGCCAATTAAAACGTCGAAGGCACCCAAGCGTAAGTCTCGAAGAATTTCTATGCGCTCGATCGTATCAATATCACTGTGCATGTAGCGAACACGTATACCCTGCTCGTGCAAATACTCAGTCAGATCTTCAGCCATACGTTTGGTTAAAGTTGTTGCTAAGGTTCGCATGCCAGCCGCGGAAACTATTCGAATTTCGTCAAGTAAATCATCAACTTGTGTTTCAACAGGCCTAATTTCAACTGGGGGGTCTAAAAGGCCTGTTGGGCGAATGACTTGCTCGGTGAACACGCCCCCGGTTTGCTCAAGTTCCCAAGCTGCTGGAGTTGCTGATACAAATACTGACTGGGGCCGCATTGCATCCCATTCTTCGAACTTCAGTGGTCGGTTATCCATGCAAGATGGTAACCGAAAACCATGTTCGGCTAGGTTAAATTTGCGTCTATAATCGCCTTTATACATACCGCCAATTTGCGGCACGCTGACGTGGCTTTCATCTGCAAATACAATGGCATTATCAGGTATAAATTCGAATAGGGTCGGAGGCGGTTCACCGGGTGCTCGTCCTGTCAAATACCGTGAATAGTTTTCAATACCGTTGCAGACGCCAGTTGCTTCAAGCATTTCTAAGTCAAAGTTCGTACGTTGTTCCAAACGCTGAGCCTCGAGTAACTTGCCGTCCCCAACTAATTGATCCAGCCTTACGCGCAACTCTTTTTTGATTTCAATAACGGCCTGTTGCATTGTCGGGCGTGGGGTAACGTAGTGGCTGTTAGCATATATTCGAATACGCTCAAATTTATCTGTCTTCTCGCCAGTAAGAGGATCAAACTCGACAATTTTTTCCAGCTCCTCACCAAAGAAGCTCAGTCGCCAAGCCCTGTCATCCAAGTGCGCTGGCCAAACTTCTAAACTGTCGCCACGCACGCGAAACGTACCGCGTTGAAATGCCTGGTCGTTGCGTTTATATTGCTGTGCAATGAGGTCAGCTATAATTTTTCTTTGTTCATAATTGCGTCCCTGATATAAATCTTGGGTCATGGCACCATAAGTCTCTACAGAGCCTATGCCGTAAATACACGAAACAGAGGCCACGATGATTACATCATCACGTTCTAACAAAGCGCGTGTTGCTGAATGACGCATTCGGTCAATTTGCTCGTTAATCTGGCTTTCTTTTTCAATGTAAGTGTCTGAGCGCGCAACATAAGCTTCAGGTTGATAGTAATCATAAAAGCTTACAAAGTATTCGACAGCATTATCAGGAAAGAAGCCTTTAAATTCTCCATAGAGTTGGGCCGCTAATGTTTTGTTGGGGGCCAGTATTATGGCTGGGCGCTGTGTATCTGCAATTAAGCGCGCCATTGTAAATGTCTTGCCAGTTCCCGTGGCTCCAAGCAAAACTTGGTTTTGCTCACCGCTGAGTAATCCTTCGTATAGCTCGGCGATAGCAGTTGGCTGATCGCCTGCCGCCGAAAAGGTGGTCTTAAGATCAAAAGTCCTGCCACCTTCCAGTTTCTCGCGTCCACGCACATCGAGGGAAGAATTTTTTAGTACTGGCATATTTTCCGATGAATTGTTGTGCATGTGATGATCCCCTGCTGATACGTAGATGTGACCTTCTTTTGTTCGCTTGCAAGGGGCAGTGTTGCAAAAAGTGACTGAGCGCCTTTTTAAAAATTTTTAATGTATCTGCAATTTACAAAAATGTGTGCAATCTTAAGGATACAAAAAAATAAATAGAAGTGGCTGCTAAAATGAAAATTGCTATTGTTGGCACGGGTGCTATGGGCTCAATTTATGCGGCTCTTTTTGCTGAGGCGGGACATAAAGTTTGGGCTTTCGATATCTGGCAAGATCATGTCGATGCAATCAATGAAGCTGGACTGCGCTTGTCTGGAACAAGTGGCGACCGTTTAGTTACTGGGATTATTGCTGTTAATGATCTACATCTAGCAGACCCTTGTGAACTCTATATCGTCGCCACCAAAGGGGCTGGCGTCGCGGCTGCCGCACGAGAAATTGCGAAAGTTAAGCCTGTAGATGCCATGGTTCTTTCAATCCAAAATGGTTTAGGCGCAGGGGATAGAATTACACAGTTTTTGAATAGCAAAGCCATTTTGTTGGGTGTTGCTGATGGATTTGGGGCATCGATTTGTGGCCCTGGGCATGCGCATCATGATGCGATGAAGTTGATCCGCCTAGGTGAATTAAACGGTGGCGCTTCTCCGCGGTTAAGCCGGCTTGAGGACCTATGGATTAGTGCTGGTTTTAATGCGCAAGCATTCGATGATATTCATCAACTAATTTGGGAGAAATTCATTTGTAATGTGGCTTTGTCTGGGCCGTGTACTGTCTTTGATTGTGCTATTGGGGAGTTACTTGAAAACCCTGAGTGGAGACTTGTTGCGTTTGGCTGTCTGCGTGAAGCATTTTCAGTGGGGCAAGCTGAAGGTATAAAATTTTCCTTCTCTGAACCGGTTGATTATCTGAAAAGCTTTGTCGCAATGATGCCGGCGGCTAGTCCGTCGATGCGACAAGATCATGCAGCGAGACGGCGCTCTGAGATTGATTCCATCAACGGTATGGTGCCGGTTGTGTCTAAGCGACACGGATTGCAATCGCCTTACAACACGACAATTAGTGCTCTTGTAAGGCGCACTGAGGAGCAATTTTGATGCGGTTTATAAGTTTTCAATTTAAGGGGCAAGATTGTTATGGTGTTTTGGATGGTGGCAAGGCTTTTCCTGTTACAAAGGATTTTTTGGGGCGGTATCCAACCCTTGTGTCTGCAATTGCAGGCAGGGTTACTGAACAGCTCGAACTAGGAAACTCACTTGGATTATCGGACGTACAAATTTTAACACCAATCCCAGACCCGGAAAAAATTATTTGTGTAGGCTTAAACTACGCAAAAAAGTACCCGGTCGAGGGACAAGCTCCTTCTTTACCAACTGAACCTGTCGTCTTTGCCCGTTTCAAGGATACTTTAGTGGCGCATAAAGAAAGCCTGCAGTTTCCAAAGATGTCGCCTGCCAGTGAATCCTATGACTATGAGGGTGAAATTGTTGCTATTATTGGGGAGACGGCATGGCAGGTGTCTGAAGCTCAGGCTTTAAGCCATGTATTTGGTTACTCTATAATGAATGAGGGTTCGGCTCGTGGTTATCAGAAGCATTCAGTTCACGCTGGGAAAAATTTTTATCGCTCTGGAAGCTGGGGGCCATGGATTACATCTGTCAATGACGCAAAGCAAATTGAGGAAATGGAGCTTGAAACATGGGTCAACGATGAGTTGCGTCAGAAAGCTACTGGGGACCAAATGATTTTCTCTTTGGGTAAAATTGTATCTTACCTTTCGCATCTTTATCCATTGAGTGCTGGTGACATCATCGCAACGGGCTCTCCTGAAGGGAGTGGTGGAACTTTTAAGCCGCCGAAATTTTTGCGCTCTGGTGACACGGTTTGTATAAAGGTAACCTCACTTGGAACGCTTATAAACAAAGTGAATTGATATGACGCAATCACCCAAGATAATTATTGTTGGTTCAGGTATTATTGGCGCAAGCATCGCTTTAGCATGCCAAGATTTGAATGCTGATATTCTAGTGTTGGAGCAAGGTACGTCTGGCGGTGTAGCCAGTGGGAACTCTTTTGGCTGGATCAATGCAAGCTTTGCAGAAAGCCCTGCGTACTATGGTTTACGGCTTGAAGCTATCGAAGGTTTTCGCAACTTAGGTTTACGATTGGATTTGAAAGATAGCTTGCGTTGGCAAGGCACGCTTTGGTGGGAAGGTGCTGGCGCCGACTTTGATGCACAATGGACAAAAATGCTCTTGAACGGTTATGCCGCGAAGCTTCTGAATAAAAATGAAGTTTTGGCATTGGAGCCTAATTTAGCAGATGCGCCTGAGAAAGCAATTTTAACTCATAAAGAAGGTGCCGCGTCGGCGCAAGAAACTGCTAAATCTATATTGAGGCATGTCTCTTTAAATGGTGGGAAATTGATTGAACTCTGCACAGTGACTGGAGTTCGAAGCCGATATGGGCGTTTGTGCGGAGTGAAAACAGACATAGGGGATTTTGACTGTGATATGCTTGTTTTGGCCACTGGTGCGCAGGCACAATCTGGCCTGGATGGACTTGATTGGTCTTTGCCAATGGCTAATAAAGCCGGAATGGTGTTGCAAACAAATCGTTTGCCACAGTTTTTAAATCATACGCTCATGACATCTGATGTTCATTTCCGCCAGAATGCAAATGGTTCCTTAACAGCCGGTGAAATATTTGGTGGTGACTTTAATCCAGTGGCTAATCCTAATACTCTGGCGACGCAAACTTTGGAGCGCATACAGGCGCAACTGAAGAATGTTGAGACTATGACACTTGTAGATGTAAAAGTTGGGCAAAGGCCCGTGCCAAAAGATGGATTTCCAGTAATAGGAGCCTTGAATGAGCTAGATGGCCTTTTCACAGCCGTTATGCATAGTGGGGTTACATTAGGGCCATTCGTTGGGGAGCTGTTGGCTGCTCAGATGCTGTTAGGCTCAAAGAGTGCGTTGCTTGCCGACTTTAGTCCAGCACGTTTTGAGGTTTAACCCAGTGCAAAAAGCCAGAAGCTTGCAGTAAAGATTGTAAGGGCTGTCCCAATGAGGACTACAGAGGCCGCGACACGTTTGCCGGTGTCATACATGCTGGCAAAAACATAGGCGTTAATTCCAGGAGCCATTGCTGCTGTTAAGACTGCACTGCGAAAATTATTGGCTTTCAGTTCGAAGTAATGACCTGTGACCCAAACTAAGCTAGGGTGGATTAACAGTGAGACTGCACAAACATAAAAAACTACTCTTAAATCTCCATTTGGGCGATAGCGTACCAGTATTCCACCAAGGCCAAACAGGGCTGCAGGCAGGGCCCCTCGCGCTAGTAGATCAAAACCGTCGGTGATGATCTTCGGTATTTCCACGCCTGATAAATTTAGCGTAAACCCGGCAATCAAAGCGATTACTAGAGCGTTTTGAAACATGGATTTTGCAACCTTGCGAGCAAGTTTAAAGCCATATTGCCCTCGAGAGCGAACCAATTCCATGACTGTAATTCCGATCCCATAAGCGACTGGAGCATGTATGCCAATAATTGCAAAATTGGCGCTTAATGAGTCTACGCCATAAGCACGTTCCGTGATTGGAAGCCCGAGAAGGACTGAATTGGAGAACAAACAACAAAAACCTATCGCAACGCTGTCATCCCAGTTACGGCTGAAAATGTACTTTGCGCCAAATAAGCCAAAGCAAAACCCTAAAATTGCTCCAAAATAAAAACTTCCGAGTAGTGTTGGGCTGAAGGTTTGGCCAATGTTAAGTGTGGAAACTGCGCGAAACAGCATGCAAGGTATAGCAAAGTTTTGCGTGAATTTCATTAATGCTTCGACGCCTGAATCGGAAAACCACTTTTGCCAAACTGCCAGGTATCCAGAGCCAATTACAATAAAAACAGGGAGAATGACTTCGAGTAAAATTCCCATATTTACAACGTAATGGAGAGCATATCGTAAGCTGGCTCAACGTTTATTGGC
>JAPKEA010000615.1 GCA_028822275.1 Planktomarina sp.
CGCAACAAATTAGTCGCAAAAGGGTAGATGGCCACGTTAAGATAACCTTGTCTAGTCTTCAAATGAAAGAGGTTACTGATGGCACAATCTGAACAGCGTCCAAATATGGATAATTGGCAAGAGCGCGTTGATTTGGCCGCGGCCTTTAGATGGACTGTACGCTTAAATATGCATGAAGCAGTGGCGAACCACTTCAGCCTTGCGATAAACGAGGATGGCACAAAGTTTCTGATGAACCCCAACCAAATGCATTTCTCACGGGTAAAGGCCTCTGATTTATTGGTGGTCGATGCAAATGATCGAGCAAGCATGGAAGGTCCAGATGCACCTGATCCAACCGCTTGGGGCCTACATGGTGGTCTACACCGCTATTGTGCGCATGCACGCTGTGCCATGCATGTGCATTCACCTTACGCCACAGCGCTTGCAGCCTTAGCCGACAGCAACCTGCCACCTGTAGATCAAAACGGATGCATGTTCTTCAATCGTTATGTGATCGATAATTCCTATGGTGGACTAGCGTTTGAGGAAGAAGGTGCACGCTGTGCGTCCCTATTTGATGATCCAAAGAAGAAAGTGATGATCATGGGGAACCATGGTATTTTGATTATCGGAGATACCGTTGCTGAGACATTTAATCGAATGTTTTATTTTGAACGGGCCTGCCAAACATATCTGCTGGCTTTGCAAACCGGCAAACCTTTGCGTGTGATAGAGGATGAGATTGCAGAGAAGACCGCACAAGAAATCGAGATCTACCCTGAACAAGACGCTCGCCATCTAGCCGAGCTTAAAGCTGTCTTGGACGAAGAGGGTAGCAATTACTCCTCATAGACATAGTAGGCCTCAACGGAGCGGATAACATGGCGAACAAGGATAAATCAGAGAACTGGAACTACCACCCAGATCTGCCCCTGGTGGATCCTTCAATTTTTAATTCGCCAACTAACCCAAAACTTCTAGTATTTTGGTTTAGCAAGGATTGGTTCACACTTTCTAAACGAGTTCTAATGGTAATTTTAGCGGTGACACTTTGGCTTAAAGTTTACCCATCCTTGGAAAGCGCTGAGACCTGGGCCTTTGGCTAGATCGCTCAAACGTGGGTAGCGAACATGATTTTAGTCTTCTGCGTAGCGGGGGGCATTGGTTTTTACATGAAAAAGGCTAGGCGGCGAAACTCAAATTCGGCAATCGTGATTTAATGCGCAATAATCACAAGATTAGCTTCAGGGATTAGATGAAAAAACATGTTTTGGAGTATGGCAGCAGATTCGCTCAATTGACCTTGTTTCAGGTCATCAAAATGTGGCTGATGGCAAATGACTATGCTCCAACAATTACAATTTCTGAAAATCCGGCATGGTTAATAATAGCCACTATTTTAATGCCAATTTGGTCAACTTTTCACTTTTACTGGGCGCATCGTTTGCTACATAGCCCATTTTTTCTACACACGGCTTCACAAGTTACACCACCGTAATGTAGATCTTAGCCTTTGGTCCAGTTTTTCAATGCATCCAGTTTAACACTTCATCTACCTCAGCAGTATTTGCATACACTGGGTTATCGCCAGCCATCCCATTCATCTTATTTTCCATATCATTTTCCAAAGCCCCGGGGCTGCAATGACCCATACAGATTATGAAGACTTGCTGAACAAAAACAAACGCAGCCTCGCACCAGGCACTTTTTATCACACCCTGCATCATCGCT
>JAPKEA010000616.1 GCA_028822275.1 Planktomarina sp.
CAGATACCTTCCTCGGCCGTCCATTGAGATCTTGATCTCGGCCTTAGTCAGGGTCATGATCCAATCAGCGCCCGTTTATTGGCTGCCCTGTTCCCCATTCATTATTTCCGGCTTTCCATATTTGGCGATGGCCGCCTTCAGTGCCTCAACGCAGAAGCTGGCATCCCGCGTGTTTGATAGCCGCCAGGACACTACTTTGCGCATCGCCCAATCGAGGATTGCTACAGGATACAGAAAGCCGTTCCTGACGGGGATGTAGGTAATGTCGCGGCGTTCCCCCTCTCATCGATACTGCGTATCGACTGACGGGCAGTGGACGGGCTCATCGCTTTAGCCCTTGTGACAAATCATTTTCCACAGCAAGTTTGCCGATCTTCGCGTGCAGGTCTTTGATCTCGCCGTCCATGTTCTCAGCCTTTTTGACCTTGACCTAAAACACCCCGGCCATGCCTTCTATCGCCTGCCATGTCCACGCGCTCACCTGCGTTGGGTGCAGCTGCCGCTTGGCCACGATCTCCTGCACCGTCTTGGCTCCTGCACAGCCTTGGCTCCTGCACAGTCTTGTCTTCGCGCAGCGCCTCAAGCGCCACAGTAGCCTTGAAATTGTCTCAAAAGTTCCGTCGCTTCGCCATCTTTGCATCCATTCTTTGGTGGTGGATACATCTTAACACGCTGTCCCAATTTGCCAGACCACTTCAGACCGAGCCCCCAACTTTGTACAAGCCTTGATACTTAAGCCCTAGCAAAATAGATTATACGATCATCAAGAGATATTAAAATTTAGTAGTAATATCGAATAAATACTCTGGCGACCCTTATTCCAACCGTTTTATTACCCAATTTTTTGAACTAAATATAAGATACGTAGATTGTGTCAAAACTGGTCTGCAAGAACAGCAGTAGCGATCACTCATTACTATTCTGAGAGTATAGTGGAATTCAAAATAAACCTCATACCAAATCCATTAGAACGTAAGCGAAAAAAAATATAGCCTTTGATTAATTGTTGAATAATGCATCACAAACAAAGAAAATAAGGAACGAGCCTATGGAAATGTTAATAGTTGTTAGATTCAGCATGGTGAACTAGGAGGAGTGGCGCGTCGCTTTTGAGGCAGATGGCGAAATGCGATCGAAATTCATAAAAAATGACGTCGTTGGCAAAGTAAATGATCACACCGCAGTTATAAAAACGACAATCTTTGACCAAGAAGCTATGAAATCTGCGATGGCAATTAGGATGCCTGAATTGGTGGAGCAAATGGGTATTGAAAACGAAATGTACGTTTTAACGCCTGCTGGCTAATATCGGTAAAACTATCAATCTTCTTGCGGTTATTGAGCACGCCTCTGGTGGCTTAACCAATAAGCAGGACGGCACCAGATCGAAACCGAGAATTTCCTTTCAGACCACCTCTTTGCGCCCGAGCAAGACAAGCGCACCTGCGGATATGACTGGGCAGACAAAAATTACAAACGAGCTGATATCGACAAATTGCACAAACCCTAGTGGCAGAAAAAATAGCGCAGCGAACCAGAATAAAGCTGGGTTCTGGTTCCAGCGGTCAGCCCATGCCGCAATCAATACCGAAATCAGAATTGCAATAACGATTAAAACTATGTTGGACATTGCTAGGGTCTCCTGGCGGCAGTTAGACGTTACAATCATCATGGTTACTTTTTCATTTAAATCAACAAAAAGCTTTCCAAAG
>JAPKEA010000171.1 GCA_028822275.1 Planktomarina sp.
CAGCGAAGCGGCGATAAGAGATCTTCCTGCTACTCAGAGCGTTACGTTTTCGCCTGCGGAAATGGTAAGCGTTTTAAGAGAGATTGGATATGTTGCGAGTTTTGGTAATATCCCTGCAAAAAATCTATCGAAAAGCCATTGCCCCATGATCGGATTTTGGGTGGATGGCAGTTCCTTTATCCTGACGGATATCAAACCTGACGGAACGGTAAAATACGCAAGCACCGAAAACAAGCTCAATATAAAAAGAATGTCGAAAGATCAATTTGCGGCTAAGTTTTCCGGCCACCTTATTCTAGCTCGCTCAGAGAGTAACGGCGACGTTAAGTCAAGTAAAAGATGGTTCTACTCAGCATTTGCTCAAGGCAAGTGGTTATATATACAGGTGATTTTAGCGGCAACCATGTCCAACTTTTTGGGTGTCTCAACATCAATCTTTGTTATGGTGGTGTATGACCGGGTTGTTCCAAATGAAGCAATCGAGTCTTTGATTGCGCTCTCAATCGGCGTGATGATAGCGCTTAGCTTTGATTTTCTTACAAAGTCACTGCGCGCAAACTTCATTGACCGAGCTAGCAAACGGGCGGATGCGCGCATGTCGCGCATGGTTTTTGACAAAATTCTCACTCTTCGTTTGGATTCTGGAAATCAAAGTTCGGGAGCTGTGGCAAGCGTCGTTCGAGAGTTTGACACCCTTCGCGAATTCTTCACTTCTGCAACTCTGGTTGCGATCGTAGATTTGCCCTTCATCTTCTTCTTTATCTATGTGGTCTATCTTATCGGGGGCAACATCGCGATTATTCCCCTTCTGGCGGTCCCCTGCGTATTGATCATTGGTGTTGCAATCCAACCAATCTTAGCACGCCTGGCATCAGGCTCTATGCAAACAGGAATGTCCAAACAGGCCGTCCTTGTTGAGACGTTGAACGGCTTGGACACAATTCAAGCCACGGGCGCCGGGCGCTTGATGAAAAATCGTTTTGAAGTTGCGACAACCGATCAATCAGAGTTGGGACTTAAGGCAAGAGTATTCTCGCAATTCGCCATCAACTCAGCGGCCTCAATTCAGCAAATCTCCCAGGTCGCAACAATCTTTTACGGGGTCTTTTTGATCCAAGCTCAAGAGCTGAGCATGGGCGGGCTGATCGCTGCGGTCATTTTGGGCGGAAGGGCTCTGTCACCATTGGGTCAAGTTGCTGCGGCTTTGACACGCGCAAATTCCGCACGCCAAGCCTTTCGCTCAATAGACACGTTGATGAACAGAACGGATGGCGTAGAAGTATCAGAACAGCGTTTGAGCAGGCCTTTCTTGAAGGGCGATATTGAATTTGTGAACGTCTCCTACACCTTTCCGGGAGCAAAAAATGCGCTGATTAAGGACTTGTCGATCAAAATTCCTGCAGGTCAAAAAGTGGCGGTTCTGGGTCGTATGGGTTCGGGAAAATCTACCTTCGCAAAACTCTGTGCGGGCCTAATCCAACCCACAACAGGATCAATACTGTTGGACGGTATAGATTTACGTCAGATTGATAAATCTGACCTCCAACGAAATCTCGGCGTTATGTTACAAGAGACTTGGTTGTTTTCGGGCACTGTGCGCGAAAATATTCAAATGGGCTATTATGAATATGATGATGAGCATCTTTTAAAGGTCTGCCAACTCTCTGGCACAGATGATTTTATTAAGGGCAATCCTGCCGGATATGATCTGAAAATCAAAGAGCGTGGTGTTGGATTGTCGGGTGGGCAACGCCAGTCGATAAACCTAAGCCGCACACTCTTGCATGAGCCAAATATTTTAGTACTCGACGAACCAACAAGCTCTATGGATTCATCCACAGAGGCTGCTATTATAAAGCGCCTTTCTAACTACCTCACTGACAAGACTATGGTTGCGGTTACGCATAGAAAAACACTGCTCAATCTTGTTACTCGCGTCCTCGTTATGGACCAGGGCAATATTATCGTCGATTCCCCGCCTAATGAGCTGAAAAAACAAGAATAAGAGAGCGTCATGGTCAAATCAAAATTCGAAAAACTATCCCGAGAAATGGAAGAGCGTGAGGGCTTTGGAAACTCGCTCATTCTTTTCGTCATTGCGGCCTTGATTTTCTCAGTGGTGGGTTGGGCCTCAATAGCGGAATTGGACAATGTCACCCGCGGGGATGGGAAAATTGCTTCCACCACGCAGAACCAAATGGTGCAGTCTTCTGAATCCGGCGTAATCTTATCACGTTCGGTGGATGAAAACTCCTTCGTAAAGGCAGATGACGTGCTTTATGAAATCAACCCAATAGAATTACAGTCGGAACTGGACAAACTTCAGCAACGTGCCGCGACCCTTGTTGTAAGAGAATTTCGTTTGCAGGCCGAAAGCCAGGAATTAGCTTTTGACCCTGACGCTGCGATGATAGCCCAATCTAAAGATACCGCTAAGACTGAAAAAGCCCTGCACCTTGCAAAGCGCAAAGAACTTTCTGGCATCATGTCGATTCTGAGACTCCAAAAAATTCAAAAGGTACAGAATCTGATGGCCTCTGAGCAATCGTTGACGACCTCCCGCAATATGCTGGGGCTGATCGAAGATGAAATCACTATTATTGACCCTCTAGTGCGTCAAAATATTATGCCCGAAACGCGACTCCTTGAGCTGCGCCGTGATGAGCAACGCATGGCCGGCGAGATACAAGTCGCAATAACGCGTGTTGCAAATGCCCAATCGGCCATCTTGGAAGTTGAAAACGAGATTTCAAACAGCCTCGACAGCTATAAACGCCGCGCATTGGAAGAACTCAACACAGTTGTAGCGGAATTGAGTGAGGTAAATACGCTGGTTCCAGCGCTGAAAGAACGGGTCAAACGCACTTTGATCCGTGCACCCATCGACGGCATAGTTAATCGGATTAATTTTCAGACCGTTGGAGCATATGTCCGGGCAGGCGATGTAATATTGGAGATTGTTCCGACAGGTGAGGCCTTGAAGCTTGAAGCTAAAATCGATCCTAAAGACATCTCAAGCATCCGCATGAATGACTTCGTACGCATTCGCCTGAGCGCTTACGACTCCTCTAAATATGGTGCCATTGATGGGTATGTCACCAGTATTAGCCCCGATGCGATAACAGACACGTCAAGCGGTGCTAGTCGATCTTACTACTTACTGGATATATCCATCGACAGTGGCATTACTCTGGAAACCGGAGAAGAAGTTGTGCTGCTTCCTGGCATGACAGCTACAGTTGATGTCGTCTCTGGCAAACGCACGATTCTCGACTACGTTTGGCAACCCGTTTCGAAGGTGAAAGAGCTGGCTCTCCGTGACTAAATGGTCGGTGTTAAAGCATACAAAACAATCAGAAAGGTTCTTGAAAATGACAATTAAAGATGAATTGCTCGTTTTGCGGGCCGTAGACACTAAATCAACGCTGTTCCCGTACATGAAGAATATCAGCAGATGGGAATTGCTTCTTACGATAGCGGAATTGGATGGAAACCCAGATTACGGCATCTGGAACTATATCGATATGCTGAATACAAAAACAGAGAACCCCATGACGCTTTATGCTTTCCTTAAACTGAAGATTGAGGAGGGAAGTCTAGTTAAAACAAAGAGCGAAAAGAAAAGTCGAAAATCTCTTATGCTAAGCGAAGATCTGGATTTGGAATTGAAAAAATTCATGATGAATCGAATGTCTCCGCGCTTACCTGAGGTAACAAACATCTCAATTTAGGCGAATATAAAAGTTGAAATTCGCATGTTTTTAACTCTTGTTTAGTGCATCAAAAATGAAACATATGGCGCAATTTGAGGATTTTGGCATTGTCGATGGTCGAGGTTTTTATTATACAACTACACTGGACTTAACACTCGATAAATACAGGGTTTCGACAAAAATAATGTTTGGAGACGGGGCATGAATGTGCAAAGTGGCAAAATAAAAAAAGAGGCGAAAATGGAACAAGAACCTTCCGAGATAATGACAGTTGATAATTTTGACTACAAAATTAGCGAAATGTCTGATCCTGCCAAAACTCAACTTTCAAATATTCAGTTCGTTGATCAACAAATTCAGCAGCTGCAAAATGAATGGGCTGTCGCCGATACTGCGCGTCTTGGCTACCAAGCGGCACTTAGAGGAGAACTGCTTAAAAGCAGTCGTAAGTAAGACCGTTTCATGGCAAAGAAAATCAATATTGATGGCATTGAACATGATTTGGATAACCCAAGTCAAAATGCAAAGGCTATCTTAGAGAAGCTTCAACACGCTGATACACAGATTCAGGATATGACAAACCTTTATACCGTATTAACCCGCGCCAAAAAAAGTTATATTAGGGAATTAAAACGAGAAATGATCGAAGGAAAGTCGGGCGTCAATATTGCTTCGCTTTTTGACTAAACACTAAAAGGAAACGAAATGCCTAAAATCACAGTGGATGACATTGATTACAACACAGAAGATTTGACAGACAACGGCAAAGCCCAGCTGGCAAGTCTTCAGTTTTTGGAAGTCCAAATGAGAAAACTGCAGAACGAAATCTCTGTCTATAAAACTGCACGCAACTCGTATATCGCCGCTCTTAAAGCAGAGCTTGCAAATGCAGGCTGACCCCTTACTCTTTACAAGACCTAAGGGACCTTAATCTGGGAGCATCTGTGTTACGATGGTGACTAAGCTCTTCAAGCGAACGGCATTTCTGATAGCCATTCCATTTTTAATTTGGACCGGCTATTGGTTAGCCTTTTCTTATGTGGTTGAGCATGGCTTGTCTTTGGCAAGCCAAAATACGCCAAGTTCTAAACCAACCCTTCAGTTTGAAGTGGCCGCTGTGACCGGCTATCCTCAAAATTTTTCAGTCGGGATTACCGATGTTGAGTTCGGAACGAAAGACAGTGTCACATGGGCGACCCCGCAAGTTTTTGTTGAGGCTAAAAGCTATCTACCGAATGAGGTAAACCTCGATTTATCTCAGCCTCACAGTATCTCTGGGGCCATTGGATCGCTTGAAATAGATGCGCGTATTGCAAATTTAATTTTCCTTTTTCAACCCAACATGCAGCTTTCTCTCGGGAGACTCGACGCTCTTTTTGAAGACGTGAGCTTTTCCTTTGAAGGGCAGTTGACCACAAATATCAATAGAGTTTTTGCGCGCGTTGAAGCATCACCAAACGATGACAATACCTACCTCTTAAATGCAAATATTGAGAATTTTGATCTGTCGAACCTGATTGTTGGTTTGCCAGGCGGTTATCAATATATTCAAAATTTATCATTTAACGCCGACGTTCTGCTCACGCGACCTTTGGATCGGTTTTTTGTCGATAATGGAGCACCTGCACTACAGAAGCTGCTTTTGCAGAAAGCGCAAATAACTTACGGCACAACATCAATTTCACTGGATGGAACGCTTGCCTACAACACGGCAGGAACCCTCGACGGAAATTTGAATGTGACAGTGCAAGAATGGAAAAGCTTATTTGAGCTGGCAAAAGGGTTAGGCTACGTAGAAGCCGATCTTGAGGGGTTTTTCTACTCAATATTTTTGGGCCTCGCAAAACAAGATGAGTCAGAAAATTCGTTGAAAATCCCGTTAATCATTCGAAACAACAACATTATATTTGGCGCTTTAACTTTAGGCGTTTTGCCGTAAAGCTCTGAAGAAAATCATACACTTTAAGATTTCAGCGCTGACAACAAGCGGCAGTCCTTGCCTAACTAATGCTCACAAAACTTGCGTTCACTTGCAATGGCGTCTGCTTGTTTCAATACATCACGCACCTCATGTAGTAGTTTTCTGATCATAGCTTCTCTTTGTTTTACGTAAGTATTTATCAACTAGAGTGATGATGTGTGTGTATATATTTGGATACATAAACATATCTGCTGCGCATCTATGTGCTGTTTAATCTGTTCTCGCTCGCATTACTTCGCATCACAGCACTGCACTGCAGTTATACCACTAGCCCGAGAAGCTGACTCACTTTAAGGTTT
>JAPKEA010000172.1 GCA_028822275.1 Planktomarina sp.
CGCTGCCTAACGCATCATACCGTGGGTAAAGTTGCACTGGAGAGTCGAAGCCGCGGGGTTATTCGTGGCTTAGAAGGCATAATATTGCTCTGTTTTTATTTTATCTAGCGGCTCAGTGTTGAAAAAACAATTCCAAAATTTGAGGCAACTTGGTTACCTCTGGGTCCGCCAATCAATGTCAAAATACAACGTCTTGTCTGAACTCTGCCGTTTATCTTAGTTCCATAGATCTTCCCATTCAGTGCATAATATGCGCTTAAACCAGCGATATAATGCCGCAAGAAGGCCCAGAGTGAGTTTTTCGCACGCCTTACCAATGTTAGCAGACCTCTTGGCAAACCAAAACACAAAGCCGCTATTGACTGCATCAACGACATACTTATTCAGGGCAATATGGGTGTGGTATTTGCATGCCTCTCTGAGCGCATTGATCGGCATAAAAGGCAATTTTGAGATGCCGTCACTCACATAAGGCCGCAAAATATCGAGCAATGCATGCTGAGTGTGGACGCATTTCAGACAGGCCCCAATATTAAGGTCCGTCTTTGCAACGGTATCGCTGGTGGTGATTGCGAACCGTATTTTTGTATGAAGTTGCTGCATGAGGTTTTCGTATATCGAAAGGTTCGCACCAACGGGCCGTCTAGACAATCACAGTGTTAAACCATACTTTTCGATCCAGTTCCTTAACCAAAGGAAATTAGATGACCGATACTGAAACTAAAATTCCAAAGGCGACGATCAAAAATTGGCAACGGATTGTCGATCTGATCGCAAAGCTAGCAGATGTACCAGCCAGCCTGGTGATGCGCACTCAAGCCCCGCATCATTCTGTGTTCGTGGCTAGTGGGACAGAAAATAATCCCTATGAGGTTGGCCTGCAATTTACGCTCAACAAAAAACTATACTGCTACGGTGTGCTGAGAGACGGCGAACTGGTTGTGGAAGATGCGAGCCGCGATCCCATCTGGACAGATAACGACGACATGGAACACGGGATGAGCTTCTACGTGGGATACCCACTGCATTGGCCGGACGGGGCAGTCTTTGGTACGATTTGTGTGCTGGACAAACGGCGAAACCGCAAAGCTCTTTTGTTTCGTGATGGGCTGCTAGAGTTCTCGCGTGTCATCGAGGCTGACTTGAAGTTACTCGTTGAAATAGACGCGCGCGTTCGCCTTGAACGGCAGCTTCAAGTGACGCTGGACAAGTTGGAGGGCAGGGTGGACGAACGCACGATTGAGCTGGAAGAAGCAAACACAGCATTGCGGGTTCTTTTACTGAACGTTGAAAAAGCGCGCGACGAATATGACGCTAATATTCTACGTCAGATCAGGGGGCTAGTTGTACCCATCCTTAATAAACTGCGTGTCCGATTGAATGAAGACGCAACAGCAAGGGCCTATTTAAATTTGCTAGAAGAGAGTCTTCAGTCGATTACCGCATCTATGCCTGATGAGTTGACTACATTTTTTGAACACCTGACACCCTCTGAAAAAGACGTCGCCATGATGATAATGAGCGGGCAAACCACTAAAGGTATTGCAAGTATCCTGTCGCGGGAGAGCAGTACGATCGAATTTCACCGTAATAATATTCGTAAGAAGTTGGGATTGAATAAAAGTGGGCAGAATCTGCGTAGCAAGTTACTATCAATCCAATAAAGTATGGGGTTAAGCCCCATGTTCTACCCGTATTTTTTTAGCACTATAGATAGGCCATTTGTTGCTACCGTTGCCCAACCTGAAACAATTCAGGATATTATAAAAACAGGGAACATGCACATGGAAAGAGAAGACCTTAATCTCGAGCCGGTACTCATCAATGGCAAAAAAGACGATCTGACAGAGGGCCTGTCGCGTCGGTCGTTCTTTATGGCTGCAGGTGCTGCTGGTGTCGGGGGCGCTGCCTCGCTGCTTTCAAGTACATCAGCGCAGGCGCAATCCACTGACTGGACACAGCCTGGCAATAATAACGGTGTTATCGATCTTCAGAAGACAACAGGCAATGCAGTTGCCGGTAATCTGGGCATTGACTTCTACGGTCACTGCGCTTTCAAAATCACATCGCCAGCTGGTGCAACTGTGTTGTTTGACCCTTGGCGTAACGATCCTTCGGGGGCTTGGGGGCTTTGGTATAAAAACGAATTTCCCGAAACGCCTGTTGATATCTGCATGTCTACGCATACTCATTTCGACCATGACGCCATTCACCGCCCTGTTTCAACAATGGTGCTCGACCGTATGGTTGGAAATTTTGAATTTGCAGATATCAAGATAACCGGATTTGCTGACAAACACGCCTGTGTCGCACCGGGTTGGTACAACTGGACAAACGCGTTGGCCGAATTTGGTGTGGATGCATGCCCGCCTAACAACGTGAGCCACATGGACATGGTTGTGTATGTCGTTGAGACGGGTGGAATTCGGACTTTGGTCTGGGGGGATAACCGGCATAATCCACCTCAGGAGTTTTGGGATGCGATCGGTGAAATCGACATTCTGACCTTGCCTGTGGATGGTTCGCAGCACATCCTAAGTTATGATCAGGGCAACGACATCGTCAAACGTATCAACCCCAAAGTCATAATCCCAACACATTATCTGAATGAGACCACCAGCTATACGCTTACAACTCTGCAGGACGCTGATGAATGGGTGAAATCACAAGCGAGCTATAAGATGCTAGACAGTGCCAGTTTGTCACTGAACACGGCCGATGTGTCTGCGATGAACCAAGAGTTCTTGTATTTCGGACACAATGCACAGACAGTTTAAAAGCTCTATATTTTGAGGATAACTAGTGTTGATCCTCTATCGCTCGACCCGTTTTAACGGGTCGAGAACAGCCCCAGAGTGGCGCAGTTAAACCCCCTATAGGGTTGTTTGGTCTATGGTCTCTGATGCAAAGCTGTCCTCGCTAATGCAAGCCTGCACCTAGTAATTTGGTAGACACACAGGCACCGATATAAAAAGTCCATATTTATATTGCTATGAGGGGGATTAAGTCAGCTTTATATCGGCGCTACTGGATGATGTTAGGCCAAAGCTCCCAATGGTAGGGGGCGCGTTGCATGGCGTGGTGGACGTGCAGTGGGATGGTCGGTCCATGACTTGAGCCTCCAGCCAGAATTCAATCTGAATGGATATATCAACCCAACGCTGTAGGCCCTATGCGTCGATTATGCTTTCGCGTTAGGCGGCACTGAGTGCCGCGCTTACCGCCACGGTCCAGAAAGTATGAGAGTTGGCCTGAACGTGGCAGAAGTGGGTGGCGTCGGCGCTGCAGTGGGGCCAACCTGTACAGGCCGTTAAATTCAAAAAAGCTTTAGATTGTTTTCAGAGGATGTCGCTTGGTGTCGGTGCGCTGGCTCAACAGCGAGTAAGCGCGCAATTGATAGGCTATCCAGAGCTCATCAGACATTGATTTGTAATCTTCTCGACAGTCAGCCTTCTGAACAGTAAGGTTGGCCATGACATCGAATTGGATATTTTTGCAATCACTACGTCGCAAATTTAGAATTAGCTGGCCAAAGGGGTTCCGATATAACCCAAGACAGAGTGGATTGAAGTAAAATTAAATGAAAGTAACCATGTTGGCGGCTGGTGTGGGAGCACGCCTTGGCTCAACAGTTTCCGAGCCTCCGCCTAAAGTTCTATTACGTTTTGGCGGCAAATCGTTGCTTGAACATCATCTCGACATCTTCCGCAAACAGGGCATTAGCGAGGTGGTGCTAGGTGTAGGTTACAAAAACCAAGATATTGAACGTGAAATTATAGCCTTGGGCGCTGGAGATTTTGTGCGAACAGTGCTCAACAAAGATTATCAACAGGGCAATATTGTAACCTTGTGGACCCTGCGTGACGAACTGCGGTGCGGAACGCCAGTTGTCCTCTTGGATGCCGATATTCTCTATGAGAATCGTCTGCTAAAAAGGCTGATGGAATCGTCACACCAGAATTGTCTACTACTAGATCGAAATTTAGAGCAGGGTGATGAGCCTGTTAAAATATGTGTCTGAGACAACCAAATCGTTGAGTTTCGAAAGTGGCTGAGTACCAGCTTTGATTTCAACGGAGAATCTGTTGGCATGTTTAAATTATCCCAAGGTATGGCGAACCAAATTATCGCGCAAACCGAGCTCTATTTGGATCAGGGTCGCCGCGATGAGGCCTATGAAGAGGCAATCCGAGATGTAATTTTGACCTCACCTCGAGGCACCTTCGCATTTGAAGACATCACTGACTTGGCTTGGATCGAGATAGATTCTCCTGCTGACGTCAGGCATGCCGAATTAGTTATCCTGCCGCGTATCTTAGCTGCTGGAAATCAACCCGCAGTATTGCCAAGAAACACCTTGAAAAGTGATAAAAGTAAAGTCCAAGGCGCATGAATAATTTTGAGCACCTAGCGAGCAATCAAATATTGGGTGGACTGCTTGCCGCCACTCTCTACGCGGCCACTTATCTATCTTTTGTTCGCGTGTTGCGCTTTGCGCGCAACTGTCAGCAACCCAGTCACAAAGAGGTTCTTACAACAGGTCTTTTAGCGGGGCTCACCATCGCGTGGGTAACAACATCATCAACTGGGCCAGATCTGATCCGCTTGCTCATCACTACCGGCTTTTTAGTTACCATAGCTTTTATCATAGCTGCCCCGGCAATTTGCTTTCGACCCACAAATTGGGCGGTAGAGTTTTTCGCAAAACATTCTGAGCGCGTGGGTCTGTGGCTGCTCGGGCCAATCCTTTTTATTTGCTGGGTACTGCCGGGCAGCAAGCTCCAGTCCATGTTATTAGCCGCAATGGCCATCGAATTAGTTTGGCTCTTTCGCCAGTATTGGGCGCAGAAAAAGAAAGTAATTTACCCCTTAACCCCCTCTG
The DNA here is from genome assembly GCA_028822275.1 of Planktomarina sp. Lineage (GTDB taxonomy): Bacteria > Pseudomonadota > Alphaproteobacteria > Rhodobacterales > Rhodobacteraceae > Planktomarina. The sequence goes on from JAPKEA010000172.1 coordinate 4,883, forward strand.
ATCGCTCTATTTTAAATCTACACGCCAAAGATGACCTAATAGCATTTCGTCGAAATAATGGTATCCCCGAGCTGGTACTATTAGACAATGATGTCAATTGGATAGGCTGTAGCAAAAATACGCCTCCATGTCCTTTCAATCTATACGTTAATCGCCTCGGCCTAAACACTGCGCCCTGCTGCCGCAAGCACATGCGCGATATCAGTCATTATGTCTCTGGCTGCCTACTTAAAATTGGAGCCATACACTGGCTTGAAGGAGGGAGCCTTTTGGGCGCAGTGCGTGAAAATGGTGAACTGCTAGAGTGGGAAGACGATATTGACATTTCAGTTCTACTCAATGACGAGATCACTTGGGAACAGCTGTCCGTCTACCTTGTTCAACAAGGTGAGAAAGATGGATACTACGTCGATCTTTTTGAAGACGCTGGCCTTATCACAGTTTCTTTTGACGCGCCGAAACCATGGCCTTTTAGATGGGAGCGTAATCGTTTGCGTGGAGAAATACGGATGGACATAGCAATATATAGACAGGTAGAAAGTCACGGCGATGTTGTACTTGAAAGACGAAGTCCCAAAGGCATTATGCCAGCTACAGAAAACGGCGGTTATGGCGTGCCGCTCGGGATAGTTCTGCCGACTTCTGAAATTAACTTTGAGGGAGGCAACATAGCTTGCCCTAAAAGTCCAGACGCCTATTTACGGCTGCTTTATGGAGACTTTGAACAAATCGAATATACCTATGTTAATCCAGTAGCCGCAAAAAAAAGGTCGCTAGCCGCCACCAATAAATAAAGATTAAACAAGCGTAGAAAAACTATCATCAAAGCAGATTTTGCGACAATTTTGATATCTAAAAAATCAACCCCTAATGAATTTACAACGCTATTACTAAAGGCCCGATGGCCAAGGAGCATGATGCTGAGATAGGAGGGATGCCTCGGCACCCGCTTGTGCAATCTCTTCATTCTCGGCGAACCGTTGTACAATCTCTGAAAACGGTGGCGTGGCATGGGAGTATTCACCCGCTTCCTGTCGGTGCTGGCTGCTGATGCACCCGATCCTAACACAATCTCAATCGACGCTACGTATCTTAAAGCACACTGCA
>JAPKEA010000617.1 GCA_028822275.1 Planktomarina sp.
ATGCTTATCGTGGATTTGCCCCTGCTAGTACGGCAGGTAATGGCGGACAGACAGTCTGCCATTACAAAGTCTTGAGATATCTTCCTAAATCTATTTTACTTTATAATTATAGTTTATTATTGCTAATTAAGTCTTGGCTTGTCTTGTGTGTTCTTGTGTCTTCTGGTAACTTTTAGGGGACAGAATAGGGGACAGGTCTAGTGACAAGGCGCAGGAAGTTAAGTGCTGTATTCGTTAAGCAGGTGCGGGAAGCTGGAAAGTATTATGACGAGCATGGCTTGTTTCTGCGCGTGGAAAAAACTGGTTCAAGGCGCTGGGTTCAGAGGACCACAATTAACGGTCGACAACGCGAAATCGGTTTAGGTGCCGCAGACATCGTTGGACTGGCAGAGGCACGAGAGCAGGCTTTCGAGAACCGCAAACTTGCAAGAAGCGGCGGCGACCCTTTAGCCGCAAAGCAGGCTGCAATAGAGATGCCTACATTTGATGTCGCATTCGAGCAGGTGATCGAACTTTATTCACCAACGTGGTCCAACGCCAAACATGAAAGCCAGTTTAGAAACACACTGAAGGCATATGCTTCCCCCTATTTTGGGAACAACCTTGTATCTGAAGTTTCAACAGCTGACATATTGAGAGCTTTGACGGCTATCTGGACGACCAAACCTGAGACCGCACGCCGTGTAAAGCAACGAATATCCACTGTTATGAAGTGGTCGGTGGCAAAAGGTTTCCGACCAGAAGATCCAACTCAGTCTCTCAATCAGGCTTTGCCAAAAAATCCTAACAAACAAAAACACCGCAAATCTATTCATTACGATCAAGTAGCTGAGTGTATAAAAAGTGTTCATCAGTCCAACGCCATGCTTTCCACAAAAATGGCTTTGGAGTTTTTAATACTAACTGCGACAAGATCAGGTGAAGTCCGCTTGGCAACCTGGGATGAAGTGAACTTTCAAAGTGCTATTTGGACCATTCCAGCACAGCGTATGAAAGCGAAAGAAGAACACATCATACCACTGGCAGACCGCACGATGGAGATACTGGAGTATATGAAGGAACTTGGATTATCTAATCAACTGATATTTCAGGGATCAAAATCAAACAGACCAATTTCAGATATGACGATGTCCAAGCTCATTAAGGAACTTGGGTTTGAAGCAGACGTACATGGTTTTAGAACTAGCTTTCGGGTTTGGGTGCAGGAAAAGACTACCACACCTTTCGACGTAGCTGAAAAAGCACTTGCACATAAGACGAAAAACCGGGTCGTGGCAGCTTATGCAAGATCTGATCTTTTTGAAAAACGTCGAGAACTTATGAACAATTGGGCGAATTTCTTGTCCGATGACACCGCTAAAGTCATTCCACTGGTAATAACAAAATGAGTTTGGAAGAGGCTAGATCTTTCGCAGAGTGCTGGGTTGACAGACATAAGCAAGCAATTGAAAAAATTATTGATAAAGATTTTAAATTTCGAGACTTTTTTCTACGTGATTTGCTAATAAATGTCGATCAGGTCACCCGTGAGGGAATACCAGCGATTTATCTAACAAAATACGCCCGCAATGATCCAACCACATATGACATCTTGGTGGATCTTTTAAACAATGCAAAACAGCAACCTCTAATAATTGAAGCTCTTCGTGAGAGCATTCAATCAGGCACCTTTGAAAAACCCACAGCCGGTCCAGGAAGACCTTATAAATCT
>JAPKEA010000007.1 GCA_028822275.1 Planktomarina sp.
AAGTGACCGAAAAAATTATAAAAGCCTCTCATAGCTACCCAAGATGCCCACCTCCCAAATAGCAAGAGTTTGAACCAAATTTACAGAGTTTTAAGACTTAGAAAGAATCTGACCGTCAATTTCGTGCCGGAGTGTAATCTCAAACCGATTTAATATTCTTTCATAGCAAGAGCAAATACGGTGTCAACCATCATGCTTTCCGTGTATTTAAACTTTTTGGTGGACTTCATCGAGTTGGGTGATGTAAACATGATGGAACCTTCCAGAAAGGCTACTATCATCCCCGATCGAGCATTGGCATCCCGTCGGGTAAGCGAGGTGTTATAATCCATGAGCAAAATAGCTAACTGCTCACAAACATTATAGTAGAATTCACCCATCAGCATAGAGGCAAAGTCATCGAGATTAGCCTTTGCCCACAACTGGTAGAAGAAACCATTGGTTTTGTGGTGAGCGTTGGCCCTAATGTGCCCTCTGATTTGCGCGCGCAGGTTTTCTTCGGGATCAGTGCCTGGATCTCCAATCAGCTTGTTAACAAGGATTGCCTCAAGACCGATTGCGTAGTCGAAGGTTGCTCTAAATAGATCTTCTGTGGTTTTGAAGTAATACTGAAGAGTCGCAAGACGAATACCGCACCGCTCCGCGACATATCTAGAACTGAAAAGAGAAAAGCCCTCCTCAATAATGATAGTTCGCGCAATATCTAAAATGAGCTCTTTGCGATCCGCTGCTTTCATGCGCTTGGTATTGCGATATTTAGCTTTTTTCGGGGTTTCCATAAAACTTTGCCTTTATATACTGTTGCGAGTCGCAGCCTTCGTAAGCCCATACCCTCGGAATCGTCACCGCTAAATGCACTAAGCTCCGCAATACTACCATTTACTAATCCAAACTAGATATATCTAAAGAACTTTGTCTCGAGCTCAAAAGCAGGAAAATAGCAATACTGGCGATCAATAATGAGAGGCTTGGGTATATCGCTCGTAGATAGCTCGTATCATTGATGATAACACCGGATAGTATGGGCCCGACAGAAATTCCCGCACCCTGAACAGCAGGCAGGAGCACAATACTCTCTCCTTTAAAGTCGAAGCTAGCTATCCAGCCGCTCTGAAACGGGATCACAAAATTGTAACCAAAATTGAACACATTGATGGCAATAAAGAATGCCCAATTTCCCTGCACCCAGAAAAATGAGATTACAGCCAATACGATGGAGGATACTCCCAGTACAATTGGAGTCAGGCGCTTAACTTTACCTGCGAGATATACTGCGAGTAGGGATCCTCCCATGCTGATCAATAGTGAGAGCGAGAGGGTTGTTGCAATAAATTGCTCTTCAATACCAAGTTCTGTCCCTATATTTTCAGCAAAGGCCCAAAGACTGTTCATACCCGCAAAGAACAGTATCACGCCGACAAAACCTAAAATGGTTAGTATTTTTGGGAATTGGCCTGAGGCTTTGACGCCAATCGCCACCTTCTGAGATTTCGGCATTGGGAGCTGTGCCTTCAGCTGTCCATCGGGAATAGCTCGCAAGAAGGGCAATGCAATCAAGGTTAGCGCAGCCAGAGCAACATAGATGGAGGCGTTACCGAATTCTGCCAGAAGCGAGGGAGAGGAAAATAATATCAGGCCGCCCATGAATACCTGAATCGATAGCGCTATGCCAAAGTATTTGTCTGGTTCCCCAGAGCGCGCTATCCCGACGGCCGCCAGAGATGTCAGTCCCCCTCCAGCAAACCCCGCCACAAGCCTCAGCGCCATTAACAATGCAAAATCGTCGACACCAATACACATTAGGTTAGCAGATGCCATTAAAGCTGCAGACCCAAGAGCAGTCTTTCGCCAATTCCAGTGGGCAATCCAGTATCTTGCTGTCACATTAGCTATCGTGTTGGCAATCATATCTGCGGACAAAAGCCACCCGATCATTGCTGTATTAAAGAGCATCTCTTCGCTGAATATTCCACCCCAGACTGGCAGTACAAAATACACAACAGTACCAGCCGCATACAGGAAGCAATAGAAAAGACTGGCTGATTTGATTTGCATATTACTAGTTAGTGCTGATGTTGTTCGAACAACTTATTAGCGACCTGCCACTTACCTGCCACTTTATATAATCCATAAAAATTAGTGTATAACAACTGTTGATTGACGAAGACCTGACCCTTGGCATGTGCCGTACTTCCAGCTATATCAATGGAGATAATTTTCAATTCAGCAGTAGATTTGGCCTTCTGCACTTCGGTCAGATCTTCAGGGGCAGTGCCAACTCCCTCATAAGCCATCCAGTCCTCAAGTGGCATATAGTCAACTTGATCCCCCATATTAACAGCCAGTCGCATTTCTGAGTTAAAAACAGACCTAACTAGATCTGCGTCCAGTTTTAGGTAAAAGCCATTCAAATAATTGTCGTTCAGAATACTTTCTATCTCGGCACGGTCCGTATCCATATCTACATCTGATGAAGCTGGAACGGCCGTGAAAAAGCCAAAAGCAAAGAGCACAGCAAGGGCATTAAAATGGTTCATATAGTTTTTCATATCAATTTTTCCATTTCGTGTTAATAAATTTTGGTTTAGCTCATTACAGTTTTTTAAATAGCTGGCGAGTTGCCTTTTCTCCTTCTGAAACAGCGTTAGACCACAGTTGCTCACCAGTGAGTTCGGAATGACCAAAACTGATGCGTCCGTAGCCCTTTCGAATCACCTGGCGGGGTGCAGGATTTCCGTCAGACCCAAAGTAGTAGCCCGGTTGCGGCACTATGTAGGCGTGACCCCATCGGTTGAGAACAATACCTGCAATATCTTTTTTCGCATCGAACCCATAATCGCCAAACATATCGGTAAGCTGCTGACGAATCTGCAATTCAAAGTCTCGGTAGGGTGTAGAGAACAATTCATTTCTGGCGAGAATTGCCTGGGATTTCAGCGGTATATTATCTTTGTTGAAGTGCACATAGAATGTCAGTACGGTGGGCTTATCCGGATTTAGCGGCATTGTCTGTTTGCCCAACTTTAAGGGTGCACGTAGATTGGTAAACCAACCGAAGCCGCCAAACCACTGGGCACCGCTGACACCCACTTTTTCCATATACTTCCAGTTTCGAACCGCTACATTCGCAGTCAGAATTGGTGCGTGATAGAACTCCTTATAGGCATCTCTAAAGCTGCGGGGCAGATCTCCAACAATGTGCTTGTTAACCCAGCCCCCACTCGCCATCACTACACCACGAGCTTTTACCAAATAGGAATTTCCAGTCTGTGTATCCGTGTATACGATATTGACATACTCCGCATCTTTATGGGCGCCATCATGGGCTACATAGTAGACCATGGAGCGACCTCGAATCCGCACGGGCTGGCCCTTTCGGTCAAGTGAATCCCAATTTAATTTATTACCAAGGACTTCCGATAGGCTCGTACCACCCTCAATAGAGTCAGGAATCATCTTCTTGACAAAATAACGGGCGATCCCTGAATTTCCCCCAGGGAAACTAACCAAGGTAAATTCTTCATTATTCATTTTCATCTGAAATTGCTTTCTTGCAGAGGCATAGATTCGTGATGCAGGTGGAGCAAAATACTGAACCGCTGAGTAGGCAGAGATCACATCTGGACTTAGGCCTCCGCCGGAGGTAGACACAGTCCCCTTTATGTAATCGCAAACCTCTGGTAGCAAACCCATTTTTTGTGTCAGGAATTCTTTTAATGTCATACTATCGAGCCATTGAGGCCAGTTTTCTGGCATGTCAAAGTCCAGCGGCTCCTGGCTGTATACCTCTCTCAAGTCTGCTTTCAATTGATCGGAGATGGGTGCGTTTTCGAAGCCGCTGGCATGGACATCAAGAGCCCACTCGCCTTTACCCTTGTTTGGGTCGTGATAGAAGAAGCCAGTAGTCGCATTGGCCGCCTCAGCGCCCATTGAGGTAAAGTGATCCTTTGGAAATTTAAGGTTCTTATCCAGGTTTTCAGCTTCAGTCTTCCACTCAAGCTCGGAAGGTAGTCCAATCTCATGCCAATAGCGATGAAAAAAACCGGCTTTCGCGGCAGGTCCGGGAGGCCAAACAAAACCATTTGACCCCTGGGGTGCAGTCAAGTGATATCCATCGACTTCAAACTCATTCTGTTTGGCTTCTCCACCAAAAATTGGGTGGTTATCTAGTACCAGACAGTTCTTTTTTCCGTCAAATTCAGTCAATGTAGTGAACGCTGCGCTCAGTCCTGCGAAACCGCCACCCACAGCAACGACGTCATAAATTTCTCCTGTGTCAATTATGTCGGTGGGCAGTTCGCGAAACTGCCCGTCCCTAACTGCATGAGCGGCATTTACCACTTCGGCCGTATTACCATTTGAGTTGGCGTAATCACCAATGCCACCCGGTCCGGTCCAATTCTCGCCAAGACCAGCAAAGCCAGTCATTGTGCTTGAAGGTTTCTTGCCTTGTACCGCACTCAAGTCTGGCGCGGCAATAGCCAGCAGTCCTGCACCGGAACCAACGAGCACGTTATTTACAAAATCACGACGGCTGATCACTGCGTCCATTCCTAGCTTTGAATCTGTAGCCTCTTTCGAATGTTTACTCATTACTTATCTCCTCAAGTATCTTTTTAATAATGAATCAATTACTGGCATCTGACAGTATGGGTTGCTCTACTTAAACTTATCAAGGAAGAATGAAGGGAGCATCAAAGCATTCAAATTGGTGAATTTATGAAAATCGGGATAGAGTTTTAAGAAATCGTTGGATCACAAGTTATCTGTAACTTGACAGATAGTCAAGCCCTGATCTATAGTGCTTTTACGGACCGATCAGAAATTGTGAATCGACTTAAAAATGAACCCTCCTGCTTGTTTAGGGGATACAGCTCGACCAGGAGAACGTAACAGTGACAGCAGAGACTTACCAGGAATTACATAAACTGAACGCCGAAAACGTTCTTCACCCCATGAGCATGCCTGCTTTTGACAATGAAAATCCAATGTTTATGAAGGGAGGCAAGGGAGTTCATGTATGGGATTCCGACGATAATCAATATCTAGATGGCCTAGGGGGCCTGTGGTGTGTCAATGTTGGCTATGGTCGAAAAGAAGTGCTGGATGCAATGCGAGATCAGATGGACCAGCTAGCCTACTACAACACCTTTGGCGATATGTGCAATCTGCCTTCCACCAGACTGGCAGCAAAGATTATTGAGATGCTGCGCCCTGAGGGTATGTCAAAGGTATTCTTTACTTCGGGTGGATCTGATAGTATCGATTCGTCCATTAAATTAGCCCGCCAATTCTGGCGTCTCAATGGTAAGCCTACCAAGACCTCCTTGATTTCACTTAAAGATGGCTATCATGGTGTTCATATGGGTGGTATTTCACTAATTGGGATACCTGCATTCCGCGACCCTTATGGCCCCGTACTTCCCGGCTGCTACCAGATAGACAATCCCTTTCTTTACAGAAACCCCTGGACGGAAGACCCCGAAGAGTTGGGCCAGATTTGCGCAGATCTTCTGGATCGCAAGATTGCCTATCTTGGCGCTGATAACGTCGCTGCCTTTATTGCTGAACCCATACAGGGTGCCGGCGGCGTAATTGTCCCACCGGAAAACTACTGGCCCCTTATTCGAAAGGTCTGTGATAAGCATGATGTATTGCTGATAGCAGACGAAGTTGTTACTGGATTCGGACGATCCGGTTCAATGTTTGGTGTTCGTGGCTGGGGTGTAGCGGCAGACATTATGTGTTTTGCCAAGGGAATCAGCTCTGGCTATGTACCTCTGGGAGCCACAGTAATTAATGAAAGGATCGCGGATAGCTTCGCGAAGCCGAGTCCAAATGGAATGATCGCCCATGGTTTAACCTACTCCGGTCATCCATTAGCCTGTGCGGCGGGGATTGCCGCCCTCGATGTTGTAGTGAAAGAGAATTTACATATCAACGCAGGAGAGGTTGGAGCCTATTGCAAAGAAAAGTTTATGCCGCTGGTTGACCGTCACGAACACCTTGGAGAAGTAAGAGGTAAAGGACTGATGCTTGCGCTAGATCTAGTCACCGACAAGGCCACTCGGACGCCTGTCAATCCTGCCGAGGGCTACTCAGACATGCTGTCAGCTCACTGTCAGCAGAATGGCGTTTTGATAAGATCTGTGGGGCCAAAGATTATTCTCTCGCCGCCGCTTACATTCACTAATGAAAATGTAAACCAGCTTGTTGAAGCAATTGACCAATCTTTAACCGACACCAAGTACCCCACGTAAGTATGTGTATTATCGATAGATAAACCTAGCCCAAAAATAAAAATGACTTAAAGAGGGAAATAATATGGAAGCTAAATCAGAAACACCAAAAATACTTTTTATTGTAACCGTTCTGGCTGTCGCGATGACTACTGTCATGGCATCAAAGACCGGGTGGTCTGCTGAGAGTATAATGCTGGAAGAAATTGTCGTGACCGCTAATAAGCGGGAACAAAACGTTCAGGATGTGGGAACATCTATTACAGCATTCAGTGGCGCCCAGGTGCGTGAGCTTGGCTACACTAATACTATTGATATCGCCCAGCAGACGCCCGCTCTAAATATCATTCAAATGCACCCTTCAGTCACAACGGTTAATATTCGTGGGATATCCCAAAACGAGTTTGCTGATCACCTCGAAGGGCCTATTGCAATGATTTCAGACAATGCTTACGTCAGCTCCATGGGTGCTGCTGGTGTTCAGATGTTCGATGTTGGCAGAGTGGAAGTGCTCAGAGGGCCTCAGGGTACACTTTTCGGGCGCAATGCCACGGGGGGGCTGATCCATTATGTTAGTGCCGCTCCCACCGAGGAATTTGAGGGATATTTTTCTGCAACTTTTGGTAACTATGGTACTAAGAGATCTGAGGGTGCGGTAAGTGGAGGGCTCTCAAAAAATTTGCAGGGCCGTCTGTCAGTTTCAATTAATCAAAATGATGGAACACTTGAAAACCTTGCGGGTAACGATCTGCGCGACACTGATGCCCTAGCGATACGAGCACAGCTTGCTTGGCAGCCCAGCGATGCGCTTGATATTACTTTGAAATTGCACCATGCCGAGGACGATTCCAGGGGTAATGGTTACCAACACGACGCGACATTCCAGAATGACCAGCTACTTGGCGAACGTATCCCAAATGACATTGATTTTTGGGGTTATGGCATGGGGCCCGGGACAGATTTCAATGGTTACAGAGATGATAGCGATGTCTGGACTGGGCAATATGATGATGAGGGGTTTTTCAAGCGAGAGATCAGCGGTGCAACGGTTAATCTGACCTGGGATATGGCTAATGGTGTTGCCCTGACGTCGGTAACTGACTACATGACGATGGATAAGGACTATCGCGAAGATGCAGATTCTAGCCCCTACCCCTTCTTTCATTATGAATCGACTCAAGAGTTTGATCAGCTCTCTCAGGAGCTAAGGCTCAACGGCTCCGGAGACGATTTCCAGTGGCAGGCAGGTATCTATTACCTCAACATCGATACAGACGTTGGTGCTGTATTTGATCTTGATTTATTTACTTTCGGAGAGGGTACAGATTTTGGCCAAGTGGTTAACATTGGTGGACAGCAGTCAACGGTAGAAACGAACTCGTGGGCCGTTTTCGCGCAGGGTGAGTGGGAGCTTACTGAGGTAGTCACCGCTATTATTGGCGTTCGTTATAGTGATGATGAAAGGGATGTAGACTATCTTGGTTCTGATAATTTCTATGGCGATGTGCTCACCACTGAAACCGGCGCTTGGGACAACTTCTCTTATAAAGCGCAATTGGATTGGAGGCCGACGGACAATACGCTCTATTTCGCTGGTATCACTCGAACTCATAAAGCCGGTAACTTCCGACTTGGCATTGGCTATCCCAATCTCGTAACTGAGCATGATGAAGAGATACTCACAAGCTTTGAGAGCGGCATAAAAACCGAGTTTAACGATGGAAAGGCGCGTCTGAACGCAAATCTCTTCTACTACGATTATGAGGATTACCAGGCCTTTGTGGTCGATCCAACGGGCACGATAGCCTCTCTGGATATCATCAATGTAGATGCAACTGCAACAGGAGCTGAAGTCGAACTGACCTTGGTACCCACTGATGGTCTGGATGTTTTACTAGGTGCCTCTTGGATGGATTCAGAGGTGAAGGATATAGGCTATCCCGATGGTACTGTGGCTGACTCAGAGCTTCCCTTTGCTCCTGGGATTACACTCAATAGTTTGGTTCGCTACCAGTGGGATATGGGTGAGGGTTCGATGAGTGCACAGATTGACTTCAATTACGTCGACGATTTTTGCTTTTCAGTGCTCTGCGCACCACTTGATCAGGAAAAGAGTTACTTGGTAGGTAATGCACGAGTGAAGTATAGCTCCGCAAACAACAACTGGTCGATAACAGCCTTCGTTAACAACTTTACTGAAGAGGAATATCGTATGTATTCAATAGATCTTTCTGGCCTAGGTTTAGCGAATGACACGTACTCATTACCACGTATGTATGGGATCACCCTGGACGTAAATTTTTAGATTGATGTGAATTCTCTCAATCGCGAGTCGGACTCTGTGGGGCATAGTAATATGCCCTTTTTTTTACTCAAATTGGTGTCAGGGTATGAAATTTTTTTCCTCTAAAAATCGCCCATTTCATCTTGGCCCCTATCCTCTTGAGCGTCTTCCTAGGCAGGATGGCGCCCCGGACTTATCTGCTGTGCCAACCATGCAACCGGTTACCTTTCGCACGCCGGCGTCAGAAAATCTGTCAAATGCAATGGTACGGTACCAAGCGATGCTGGATGCGATCAGGGATGGAATGGTCAAAAAGGAAGTCGCCGAGATTCCGACAGACTCTGAGGAAAGATCACGTCATCTGAAATCATTTGGCTACTATCAGGATGCGTCTCAGGTAGGGATATGTAAACTCAATCCCTCGATGATACTAGATAGTCCGGTCAGCAATCCCGATATGGGAGACATCGGTCAGCTAATTAATAGCATACAAACCAAGACGCTCGCCGCAGGCATCGACCTGGTTATGGCAGAGCTCAAGGTGGCGATGAATTCTCCACCGAAATCCATTAATCATCATACCGATGTAATCGTATTCCTGTATGAATACCCTCGTGATCCAATGAAAGGGGAGGCTGGGTATAATTGGCTCCATGACTCACAGAGACAGAGGGCATGCCTGAGAGCAGCCGAGACAGCTGTCATCGTATCCAATTACATTCGGCTACTGGGTTTCGAGGCCTGTGCGCACTCGGGGTCCTGTAGTGATGTAGATCTTAATAAACTGGCAGTAGTCAGTGGCCTTGCCCAAGTTAAGTCAAGATCAAAAGGTTCACTTTTATCAAACCCTTACACAGGCACGCGTTTTGGACTCAGTGCAGTAACCACCACAATGGAGCTCTCCTCCGACCGCGCTTTGGCTAATATATCAGGTCCTCTGGATTACCTGCGAAGTCATGGACCAGCCTGGTGGCTTGGTTATGGCACATCAAAAAATAAGTCCAATCAACTTGAATACAAAAATCGAGCATTTAAAGATGGTGCTTTTCCTTTTGAGAAAATCAAACGAGTGGATTCCCCAACAACGTTAATTGATGAGCCACGCATTCCCAGAGTTCCCAAACGAACCGATATGTTCGCCAGAGCCATTTTTGGAGACATGGGGACTTCTGTGCAGGAAGGGGCCAAGAACGGGAATTATGTCAGGAAGAGTCCAACGTCTTTTGCTGCACGACGCCCGCTGGCCGCTTTTGTGTTACTGCAAGACGGGCCAAGCGCTGAGAGGGGCTCTGAGCAGGCAAAAAACAAGCAAGAAAATGCGGATAATATCAAGGCGGCTCTCTACTATCTCGGCGCCGACGCCGTGGGAATTTCTCGGTGCCCTGAGTGGGCTTATTACTCCCATAATGCACTGGGCGAGCCACTGGAGGCCTACCATCCCAACGCTATCTCAGTCGTTATAGACCAGGGTCATGAGACTATGGAGGGTGCCTCGGGAGACGACTGGATCGCGAGTTCGCAGTCCATGCGAGCGTACCTGCGGTTTTCCCTACTCGGAGGGATTGTTGGAGATCAGATACGAAATATGGGTTATCAAGCTCGTGTACATTCGGTTATGGATGGTGAGGTACTGCAGCCTCCGCTATTACTACTTTCAGGTCTGGGGGAGGTTAGCCGCATTGGTGAGGTTATCCTCAATCCGTATCTGGGGCCTCGCCTAAAATCGGGCATTATTACTACCGATATGCCCCTCGCACACGATCAACCGATCGACTTTGGGCTTCAAACTTTCTGCAACAACTGTAATAAATGTGCGAGAGAATGTCCTGCAGGTGCAATTACTGCTGGCCCTAAGCGAATGTTTAATGGCTATGAGATATGGAAATCCGACAGTCAAAAATGTACCACTTATCGCATCACCCAGACCTCCGGTGCCATGTGTGGTAGGTGTATGAAAACCTGCCCCTGGAACCTCGAGGGACTCTTTAGCGAGGCTGCCTTTAGATGGCTAGCGATGAAGGCGCCAAAAACCGCGAAATTGCTGGCCAAATTGGATGACAAACTTGGTAATGGATCAATCAATCCCCTAAAGCGCTGGTGGTGGGATCTGGAGATGACTAACGGCAGCGCCTACAAAAAGCCTGAGAAGGAGGTAGGATACCGTCAATTGAATACAGATCTCGACTTGAAGTACGAGGACCAAACGCTAGCAGTTTATCCTGCCAATCTGGCGCCGCCTCCCTATCCTTTTCCCTTCCCTATGGATCGGGAAGCGGGTATTGAAGCTTATGACCGCCTAATCGGTCCCGAGGAATATCAGGCCAGACTGGAAGCTGGAGACACTAATAATTTGGTGCAGCAATACAATCCTCCCAAGGGAGATTCACCGGTACTCCATCTCAAAGTCTCAACATTGAAGAAAATGAATAATAAGGTGACGATGTATGAGTTCACTTCGATGGATGGTAGTCCATTACCTCCATTTGAAGCGGGGGCTCATCTCGATGTGGTTGTCGCCCCGGAGTTCTTTCGGCAGTACAGTTTGAGTGGAGATCCAGCGGATCGTAGCAAATATCAAATAGGGGTTTTACTAGAGGATGATGGTCGCGGAGGCTCAGAGCTTCTTCACCAGATTTTCACGGAAGGGCGAGCCGTTTTTGTATCCCGTCCAATAAATCATTTTCCCCTCGATGAATTAGCTACAAAAACCTTATTGATGGGTGGGGGTATCGGCATTACTCCCCTGATTGCCATGGCACATCGCTTGCATTCCATTGGGGCGGACTTTGAACTTCACTACTCTTGCAGGAGCAGGGCCAGTGCAGGTTTCATCTCTGAGCTTGAACAGTTTCCCTGGTCGGCTAATGTAAGCCTGTATTTTTCTGATGAGGGCTCGCGAGCGGATCTGAATTCCATTCTGGGTAATTATCAGCCGGGCCACCATTTATACACTTGTGGCCCAGATAGGTACATGTCGTCTGTACTCGAGTGCGCGGAGCCACATGGCTGGAGCGACGAATCTCTGCATCGTGAGTATTTTTCTGCCCCAGAGACCCCGGAGTACGAGAATCATCCCTTCACCATCCGGTTGGCGAGGTCTCGAATAGAAATAGAGGTATCAGCTGAGCAGAATGCAGCAGAGGCACTTTTAGAAGCTGGTGTTCATGTTGACCTGAAGTGCTCTGATGGTATCTGTGGTGTCTGTAAGTGTGGTGTCCTAGACGGGGATATTGAACACAGAGATTTTGTTCTTTCCAAAGCCCAGAGGGAGGAAACCATGATTTTATGTCAGTCGAGAGCGGCAAATGCCGGCGGGAGTATTCTGATCGATCTCTAGCAACCTCAGTTTCCTTCTGTGGATAGCCTAAGATACTGATGTGCCGTTCGATCAAATTGGGGGGCTCAAGCGTTGACGACGGTGTTTGAAGGTAAACAAGTCCATCAGAAAATCCCAGAACAGTTTTTAATAGAGAGAGTGAAAGCAATGATATTCAAGAAAGCATTAAGTCGGTACTTTGCGGCAGCTATTACTATACTCACGATGGTTGGTTGCCAGGATAAAGTTCCTGATTCGATCCTGTCACCAGTAGCTCAAACCGTTGCTGATACGATTTACTACAGTGGAAAAATTTATACAGTGAACAGCGCTCAGCCATGGGTTGAAGCTGTCGCGATCAAAGACGGCAGGTTTGTCGCAGTGGGTAGTAATAAACAGGTTATGGAGCTTGTCACGTCGGATACAACTCTTGTTGATCTTAATGGTGCAATGATGATGCCTGGCCTTCACGATGCACATTTTCATACAGGCCATGCTGTTAAGCGAGAGTTGGACTGTACACCAAGACAATTTGCACCATCGGGGCTAGAGCAAGTACTTATAGATTGTTCCCATCAGCGTATGGAAGGGTATCCCTGGTTGGTTATTAATGGCCTGGAAATGTGGGGTGACCCAGTAGATAAGAAATTACTCGATAAGATATTCTCAAATATACCCGTATTAATTAACGATGTTTCGCTACATAATGTTTTAGTTAATTCAAAAGCACTTGAGTTGGCAGGTATCGATCGCAATACACCTGATCCCAAAGGCGGCAAGATTATTCGCGATTCGATTACAGGTGAACTAACAGGCGTACTTGCTGAATATTCAGCAATAAAATTAGTAAAAGGCGTGATACCACCGTATCCCTCTCATAAACTGGAAAAATCAATACTCGAGTCGTTCAAAAAATTATTAAGCCGAGGTATTACTTCTTATCAGGATGCTGGTACAGATGAAGCGCAGTGGTCATTAATCAATGACATTGATAGTAAAGGGATACCTATGCCTTACATTACTGCGCATTTTAGATATGGTGAAGGTCGTGGGTTAGAAAGTATCCTTTCGCAGAGAGAACAATACCGGACTCCACATGTTGCGCCTGATGGAGTAAAAGTTTACCTCGATGGTATTCCGGTACTGCCAGCTTTTACTCATGTGCCATTGGATGAGAATGGCAAGGTAATAGAAGACAATTTATTAGTATCACGTGATCAACTAGCTGAAAAATTAGTTGAGTGGGATAAGGCCGGCTTAAAAGTGAAAATGCACGCATCTGGCGAGGGTGCAGTACGCGTTGCTCTGGAAGCTATTGAAGCAACCCGCAAAGTAAACGGTGATAGCGGTATCCGGCATGAAACAGCGCACACCTCTGATGTGTCTCCTGATGATTTTACACGCTTTGCCGAATTGAATGCGGTAGCCGAAATATCTCCGTATTTTTGGCATTTAAATAGTATTGTTGGGCAAACCGGCTATCAGTTTGCAACATTCCATAAAGGTGGTGCATTGATGACTATTGGTTCGGATTATCCCGTTGTTGAGTCTTTTAATCCTTTTCCGCCACTGCAAGGTGTGTTGACGCGTGAAGGAGAATCTATATCGCGAGGCGAGGCTATTAAGATGCTGACACTCAATAGTGCAGAATCAATAGGTAGGCAAGCTGATTTCGGGAGCATAGAGGTTGGTAAAGTGGCTAATATGGTTGTGTTAGATCGAAACTTACTAGAAATACCCAGTGAAGAAGTGGGTCAAACACAAGTGCTTAAAACCATCCTTGATGGCAACATGGTTTTTGAGCGACTATAGGATGACCATTCTGGAGGGGCAACTTGTCTATAGGTATGAGTAATAAGAGGTCGTTGAGCCCCTAGTTCCTAACTAATCAAATTCACTGATTCCAACGGCCGTGTTATCTTCGGAAAAAGAAGGATTGATATCCCACAGCAAACAATTGCCAGCCAGCCAATAGCAGCAATACCATAGCTGTCTGCCACCAAGCCTCCCGCATAGGAGCCGGCGCCAAAACTAAAAATCTGGACGCCGATAACTGCGGCAGCAATATTTCCCCCTTTATCAAATGCAGCTCCCACCCCCAACATATAAGGGATATAGAACGCCAATATAAATTGATAGCCCAAAATGCCGACTGCAAAGGCCCACTCACTGCCGGCTGTGGCCAGTACAATTGAAAATATCGCCCACGGGATCAACGATAGCGTGAGGGGCTTGGTACGACCAAAACGTATGCCTAGATACGCCGCTAGGCAGGCGCCAAGAAATTGAGTGCCGCTGGATAGAGCAAAATACAACCCGATTCTTTCCGCGCTTAGGTCAATGTTAACCGCAAAGCGTTCTGCAAAAGCCCAGATAGCACCTAGGCCGAGCATTAGTAGAATTTCTATAAGAAAAAAGCCAATGACTGGTGGGCGAAAGAAGAGTGCTCGGGTGGAAGCCGTCTTTGCGCTTCTTGCGATCTGATCGGTATTTCGAGGCAAGTAAACTAGCACAGGGCAAATAACCAGAACCAAAACGGTTAATCCGCAGAAAAATATGTAACTCCCGCCATCTGCGATGATAGGTGGAAAGAAATAGTAAATTGCTGTTGCGACAATATATGCAACGGCATACATTTTTCCCGCCGCACTTTCTGGAACTGGAAAGCAGGTTGCGATCAAGCGCGATGCAGTTGCATTAGCTATCCCATAGCCCAGGCCGGTGATACATCGTGCTATAATGAGTTCGACCTGTCCTGTCAACAGGGCAGACACAAGGTTGCCACCGATCACCAGGACCACTCCAACCGCCGCAGTGAGAATCATGGGTAAAGGGATCATACGAAAGGACACGAGCACTACACCCAAAGCGAGTGCGGAGGTCTCAAGTGCAGCGACAAGTCCGGCCTGAGAGGACGTCAGTCCCAAAAACTCGATGAACACGCCAATTTCAAAAGGCATCATCAACAGGCCGAGTATACTAATTAGTTTGAGTCCCGTTGCGGCGAAAAACACTTTGTTATTGTTCATAGAATGTCTCAAAATTTGGGAAATAGTGCGGAACGGTTTATGCTTTAAGTAGCCGCCGCAGGCTTGATTGCACATCTTCTTCAAACCATTCATTTACCCGTACTTCAATTGCCTCGGCTTCCATTACCGCCAATGTTTCTCGCAATTTGGACCGTGCAGCATCTCGGGTACCAGCCATAGCACCTGGGGGAAGTTTCAGTATTCTGTCACACCAGGCCACCGCTCGACTCACTACCAGTTGTCGGGAAACTAATTCATCCGCCAGACCGGATTGGTAGGCAGTTTGAGCATCCAGAAGTTTTGCCCCCAAAATGAGATTTTGTGCCTGATGCTCGCCTACTATTCTCCCCAGTGCATAAACTATGTGTGGATTAATCTTCATGCCACCCTTTACTTCCGTGATACCAAAACTAACTCTATGTTTGCTCATTACTCGGTAGTCACAAAATAAAGAGAAGACTGCGCCCGCACCCAGACAGTTGCCGGACACTGCAGCGGCTATAGGGATACTTGAGTAACCGATTGCTAGAGTCACATCCTTCAAGGCTTGAAAAGTGCGAGTCAAATCGGTTCGGGAGAGGCTAGCGGTTTCCTTTATGTCCATTCCTGCACTGAATACTCCACCTGCGCCAGATAGCACCAGAGCGCCGACACCATCGTCTGTCGCAGTGAGAACCTCCTCTTTAAGTGACTCCAATAATTCAAAGTTCAAGGCGTTTACAGGGGGCCGTGAAATTTGCAGTTCACGTACTCTGTTGTCGCTAAAGAGCTTATGTTCACATACTTTAAGCATACTACAACCTCCACTGCTTACTCAGTGAAAAACACTAATCATTATAAAACCTACGCTCTAAGTAAGTTATACTCATTGACATTATCTGTCAAGCAACAGATAATATAGAGTACTATTAGCTGGCAATAGCAGGAGAGCCTGATGACAGATAAGTTTAATGCCTTCATGATGACCGAAAGTGATGGCATCAAAAAGGCTTCATTAACTCAACTAACAGAAGCCGATCTACCCGACCAAGAAGTGCTGATAAAAATTTCTTATTCAGGCCTCAATTATAAAGATGGGCTTGCTATTTGCGGCAAAGGTATCGCACGCCATTTTCCTATGGTGGGTGGGATAGATCTCGTTGGATCAGTTATCGACGGAGGCCAGACTGAGTACGCTGCTGGCGACAAAGTTATTGTTAATGGATGGGGCCTGTCCGAAGTTCACTGGGGTGGCTTTAGTCAAAAACAGCGTGTAAACCCTGATTGGCTTGTGCGAATGCCATCGGGTTTCGCACAGCAAGAAACTATGGCTATTGGTACTGCTGGTTACACTGCCATGCTATGCGTATTAGCACTCCAGGAGCAGGGGGTAAGACCGGAGGACGGCGAGATTCTGGTAACCGGTGCTGCCGGCGGTGTGGGCTCAGTCGCCATCTCACTTCTCTCCAGCCTTGGCTACCAGGTCGCAGCCTCTACCGGTCGTCAGGAAACTCATGACTACCTGCGTTTTCTAGGTGCGACTGATTTTATCAGCCGCAATGAATTGTCTGAGGCAGGAAGGCCTTTTCAGAAAGAACGCTGGGCGGGCGCAGTCGACACAGTTGGTACAACGACCTTGGCCAATGTTTTGTCCCAGACCCAATACGGCGGTGTCGTTACTTGCTGTGGACTAGCCGGCGGTGCGGACCTGCCAGCCAGCGTTCTCCCCTTTATTCTTCGCAATGTCCACCTAATTGGTGTTGACTCAGTGATGGCATCCAAAGAACGTCGGCAACAAGCCTGGGACAGACTGGAGAGCGATCTAGATAGGGAGAAATTAGCCGAAATGACTACTGTAGAGCCCATGTCCGCGCTTCCCCAGTTGGGACCAAAAATAGTCGAAGGCAAGATACGTGGTCGCGTCGTGATTGACGTAAACCGATAGGCAGGGTGCTCTGATTGTATGTCACTTTCTATCGATAAAATTTTAGCCCAGCCCGATTTTCAATTTCGGATTCCCCCGCTTGATACGGCCTATGAGTTCCTGGAATACTATGCCCGAAATACCCCGGAAATAGACGCAATTATTTTCCAGAATCAGCGAGTTAGTTATCGGAATCTGAAAGAGAGTGTCGACTCGCTGGCCAGATCCCTGATGGCAGTTGGTATTAAACCGGGCGATCGAGTTGCCACCCTTTCTGCTCCGCATCCGGACTGCAGTCGAATCCTACTTGCGAGTCTATCCATTGGAGCAATCTGGGTTGGCTTAAATCCCCGCTACCAGCTAAGCGAAATGTTGCATGTAATAACGGATTCCCAGCCCAGTATCCTGTTCAGTTGCTCGAGGATCGACAAGCGGGTATTTGATCTGGAAATAAAGGAGCTTCAGGAATCTCCTGTAGATTTTGAGACAGTAACGGTTGGCGATCAACAGCTGCTTCCAAATTCTGTATCCATCGGAGAATTCAGACGTGGTGGAATAACAATATCTGACGAGGATCTTCAGCGGCGCCGGAGACTTATCACTGGAGATGATGCGTGCATGATTGTCTACACCTCTGGAACTACAGGTGCTCCAAAAGGTGCTCTACTGAAGCAATCCGCTAGTGTGCGACAGGGCAAACTGACGCTGTCTAAATTTAAACCCAACCCACTCCGTGTTATAAATTATTACCCTGTAAATCATGTTGCCGGTGTGGTGGCGAACACTCTATACACCTTAGTGGGTGGCGGAACTAATGTGTTAATCGAGAAGTTCTCACCAGCTGAAACCCTCGCCACTATAGAGCGGGAGAGAATTACTCAGTGGGGGGCTATACCGACAATGTTCAAGCTGTGTATCAATGACCCCGGGTTTTCAACAAGCGATTTAAGTAGCGTGCAGCTAATCAATTGGGGCGGTTCTGCTGCGTCAAGAGATATGATCGAGCTCTTTGCCGGGCGGTTTCCCTATCTTTCCACGCTTATGGCTATGACGGAAACAACCGGTGGAATTACACAAATTACTCCCTGTAAAGATATCAACTTATTAAGCAGTAGCGTTGGCCAGCCTATGCCCGATTGTGAACTTCGCCTGACTGATGAACTCGGCTCAGAAGTAGCAAATGGCAATGTTGGCGAAATACAGGTTCGTGGTCCGTTCCTGATGCTGGAATACTGGAATAACCCAGTAGCTACGGCGGATACCTTTACGGAAGATGGTTGGCTAAAAACAGGTGATCTCGCAAAACAGGACTCCCAGGGTAACCTCTATGTTGTTGGCCGGAACAAGGAGATGTACAAGTCCGGCGGCTTTAACATTTATCCACGGGAGGTCGAGCAGGCCCTGGAATCGATTGAAAGCATCGATTTGGTGGCGGTTGTCAGTGTGCCAGATCCGCTTTATGACGAAGTAGGACACGCATTTATCAGTCTGAAAACCAACGCCGTCGACATCTCAGAGAATACTATCAGAGCTCATGCAGGTCGGAATCTTGCCAATTACAAGGTTCCAAAGGTTTTTCATATTGTCGATGAGCTCCCGCTACTGCCGAATGGCAAAATTAACAAAAAACTACTAGCCCAGCGAGCGAAAAATTCTCTCGGTGAATTATCAGTCTCTGATTCACTACCAACTACTAAATGAGGTCACTAACATGCAATTTAATATGATTATCAATGGCAATAAGGTCGATGCAGAAGATCATTTCAATGTGTATAACCCGGCTACGGAAGAGATTATTGCCCAGTGCCCTGCAGCTACTGAAGAAAATTTAAACGCTGCTGTTACTGCAGCGCGCGAGGCCTTTCCTGCATGGAGTAAAACGTCAGATGATCAGCGAAAGGAAAAGGTCAACGCGCTAGCCGATATCATTAGTGATAATATGAATGAGCTTGCGCAACTGATTACCCAAGAACAGGGTCGTCCTCTAAATGGTATTGGTTTTGGCTCATTTGCAGAAGTTGGTGGTTCTGAGTATTGGACCCGTTGTACCGCAGAGCTAACTCTCCCGATTGAGATCGCCGAGGAAACTGACACACATCGAGCAGAGATACATCGCAAGCCTCTGGGTGTTGTAGGGTCGATTACTCCTTGGAACTTCCCTCTGCTGATCGCTATCTGGCACGTGATTCCCGCTATAAGGTCTGGGAACACAGTGGTGCTCAAGCCTTCATCATTCACGCCGCTTGTAGCCCTGCGTTTTGTTGAGCTGGCGCAGGAGGTGCTACCTCCCGGTGTACTTAACATTATTACCGGGGAGGGAGGCATGGGTCGGTTAATCACTTCCCACCCAGATATTGACAAGATTGTTTTTACAGGCTCAACCGCGACTGGCAAGAACATAATGAAAAATGCCAGCGACAGCCTCAAGCGACTCACTCTGGAATTGGGTGGCAATGACGCAGCCATAATCCTCCCTGATATCGATGTCAAAGAAAATGCGAGTGCTATCTTTGAGGCCGCATTTATTAATAACGGTCAGACCTGCGCGGCTCTAAAGCGCCTCTATGTGCATGAAGATATTTATGAAGAGATGTGCGAAGAGCTCACTATCATTGCCAACACAGTGACTGTGGCAAATGGCATGGAAGAGGGTGCACAACTTGGGCCAATACAGAACCGAGCTCAGTTTGAGCTGGTGCGAGAATTGGTTGACGATGCCAAGAGCTCTGGCGCACGCATTCTAACCGGCGGAGATGCACCGGAGGGCATCGGTTACTTTTACCCCGTTACTCTGGTGGCCGATATTTCTGACGGCACGCGACTTGTCGATGAGGAGCCCTTTGGCCCAGTACTACCTATTATTAAGTATTCTGATGTGGAAGACGCACTTCAGCGTGCCAATGACAATCCTAACGGCTTGGGCGGGTCAGTTTGGTCTGGTAATCCAGCTCAGGCTCTTGAGCTGGCCAAACGACTTGAATGCGGAACCGCTTGGATTAATAATCATGCATCACTGTCTCCAAATGTGCCATTCGGTGGAGTCAAGCAATCTGGTGTTGGTGTGGAGTTCTCGACCCATGGTCTGAAAGAATTCACATCGATCCAATCTATAGTTATTCCAAAGTAATGCGGCAGTGGTAGTGTCTTCCTTGAAGCCCACTGAGCGTGGCGTCTGGAAGACACAATCCTCTAGTGTGTATAAATCATATTATTTTACAAGGTATATCCTAATGGCGGAGCTCTAGCATGAGTACTCGAAAAGAAACTCCTGTTCCTGGTTTTCTTTCACTTTGCGCTGATTCGGATATCATTGTGCGAAGTACGAAAACTAGTCTGTTGATCGGAACAATACTTGCTGTAATCAATCACGGTGATAAATTTATAAGTGGAGAGCTAGACAGTCCGTTGCTCCTTAAGATTGCTTTGACTTACCTAGTGCCTTATGGCGTTTCTACTTTTGCTGCGGTACAGACTTTAAGGCGAAAATCTGAGAGCTGTTAAAATCGATTTGGTTGGGTATAGTGCCGGGGTTTAGTCTTTTAATGAGTTAACTAAATCATCGAGTAAATCGTAGAGTAGTTCGAGTTTCTTATGGCCAAAGTTGTCGGTTATATTTTGGTACTTTTGTATTGATTCAGGCGCAATTGATGAAAACAATCTACGCCCAGATGGTGTCAGGAATAATTTGCCTTTTCGTTGATCTACCGCAGAGTTCTTGCGTGTCAGCATCTTACGTTCTTCAAGGTTTTTAGCAATGCGGGTCATGCTTGGACGCAGCAGATAACAGCGTCGAGATAGCTCTGCTAGCTCTAGACCGTCTTCCAGGTCTAGTGCCCTTAAAACTCGCCACTGCTCGGGGCTTATTTGGTGATGCCTTAGCAGGGGTACAAATTCCCTCATCACGGCTTCTCTCGCCCGCAATAGCGCCATGGGAAGCGAGTGGTCGAAGTCACGAAGGGGTAGGCTCTGGCCGACAGCTTGCCTTTTAGTGTCTTTCATTGGGTTGAGGTTTCTTAAGTTGGTTCATCTATAACGCCGTTGATAAGTTTGCCAATGCCTTCGACTGCTATTTCGATGCTATCACCTGGAACCAAATATTTTGGGGGATCAAATCTCGCACCCGCGCCATTTGGAGTGCCAGTAGCTATAATGTCACCGGGTTGCAATTCAAAGAACTTAGAACAATAGTGTATTATATACCTAATTGGAAACATCATGTTGGCCGTGGTGTCATCTTGCCTGAGTTCGCCATTAACTTTTGTTGTAATGTGCATATTTTCATACTGTTCTGCACCGAATTCATCTGCGGATACGATCCACGGTCCAATTGCACCGGAGTTACAAAAGTTTTTACCCTGGGTTACATTGAACTTGGCATGGCGGACCCAGTCTCTTAGAGTGCCTTCATTCATAATGGTTAAACCTGCGATGTGGTCATAGGCATTTGCCTCAGCGATCCGCCGGCCACGTTTTCCGATAACAATGACAATTTCACCTTCATAGTCTAATTGGTCTGACTCAGGTGGACGCCACAAGGGTTCCATATGTGTCGTTAAGGACTGGGGTACGCGCATGAACAAGCTGGGGAACTTTGGTACGTCTGACCCGTCTTTGTACTCTGCATTGCGATTGGCATAGTTTACGCCAATGCAGAGAATCATGCGCGGGTCAGGTATTGGACAAAGTAGTTTGACTTCAGCAAGCTCGACAGTGGACTGTGCACTATCAGCCAGTGCTCGAGCCTCGTTAAGTTTTCCGGCTTCTATAATCGCCTTTAGATTACCACCCATTATTTTACCTAGATCAACAACCTGATCAGTTTCTGTAATGGCTCCCCAAGATGAGCTACCCGCTAACTCAAAGCTTATAAATTTCATCTGATACTCTTATTTGGCGGCTGAATGTGTTTGCATATTGTAACTCATTTAAGTTAACATGTTAACTAGTTTGTCGATTCTAATAGCGGAAAATAGTATGAGCACTCTTGAGTCCAATGTGGCCGCAGCCGAAAAATATCTTATGCGGTTTAAACAGTTCGCCACCGGCCATTTTATTAATGGTGCCTTCATGGTACCTGAGGGAAATTCGCTAATTGACAATATCAGCCCTATCGATCAGTCGGTATTGGGGCAGATTGCTATTGGGACTGACATTGAGATAGATCATGCCTGTGATGCAGCGCAGGCAGCCTTTCCAGCTTGGCGCGACATGCCCGGAAGCGAACGAAGGGCCTTGCT
This sequence comes from Planktomarina sp., assembly GCA_028822275.1. Classification (GTDB taxonomy): domain Bacteria; phylum Pseudomonadota; class Alphaproteobacteria; order Rhodobacterales; family Rhodobacteraceae; genus Planktomarina. The sequence continues at coordinate 22,009 of JAPKEA010000007.1, forward strand.
TCACCATTTTGCAGATAAAATTGTCGAGCGTGCTGACGAAATTGCATTGATCGAGTCAATGGATACAGGTCAGCCGATTAAATTTATGAAAAAAACGGCTATTCGTGGTGCAGCTAATTTTAGATTTTTTGCGGACAAGGCTCCTGAGGCCACAGCCGGAATTTCCTCTTTTCAGGAGGAGCATACAAACTTCACCAGTCGCGTACCGATAGGCCCGATAGGTGTTATTACGCCCTGGAACACGCCCTTTATGCTCTCGACTTGGAAAATCGCGCCAGCACTGGCAGCGGGGTGCACGGTCGTTCATAAGCCAGCGGAATTGTCGCCTTTGACGGCAATGCTGCTAGCAGAGATTGCGAAGGATGCCGGCATACCCGACGGCGTCTGGAATATGGTTAATGGTTATGGTCAGGTCGCGGGTAAGCGGCTAACTGAACATCCTGCGATAAAAGCGATAGCGCTGGTCGGCTCTAGTAGTACTGGCCCGCTAGTCATGAAGCAAGGTGCTGATACCCTCAAGCGAATTCATTTGGAACTCGGTGGTAAAAACCCGGTACTGATCTTTGACGATGCTGATTTTGACCGAGCTTTAGATGCCGTTGTATTTATGATTTATAGCCTAAATGGGGAACGGTGCACATCGTCTAGCCGTCTTTTAATTCAGTCTGGCATTAAATCTCGATTTATAGAGGCCCTTGCGAAACGTGTCGCCAATATCCGCGTAGGTCATCCCTTAGATCCGGCCACAGAAGTGGGTCCATTGATTGGTAAGGTGCATTATGAAAAGGTAAAAAGTTACTTCAATATCGCAACGCAGGATGGGGCCGAGGTTTTAGTGGGTGGTAAAGTATGTGAGTCGCCCAATAATGGTAATCCAACAGGCTACTATGTTGAGCCCACGTTGTTTGTCGAGGCGCAGAATGACATGCGTATTGCCCAGGAAGAAATTTTCGGTCCGGTTCTAACCGCGATTGGATTTGACACCGAAGAGCAAGCTGTCGATATCGCAAATGATATTCAGTTTGGCTTGGCGGGATACATTTGGACCAATGACACGGGCAGAGCAATGCGTCTGTCGAGGACTATTGAAGCTGGTATGTTGTGGGTCAATTCAGAGAATAATCGTAATCTGCCGTCGCCATTTGGTGGTGTAAAGATGTCTGGTGTTGGTCGCGACGGTGGTGACTATAGCTTTGATTTTTACATGGAAATAAAAAACGTCTGCCTAGCGCTGGGTACCCACAAGATTCCAGTGCTAGGTGGGTTTAGCTAGAGGGCTATTGTATGGCACATTTCGTCTTAGAATATTCAGATAACCTTGGCCAGAATAACGCGACTATCCAGACCTTATTTTCATGCTTACATGAGGCGGCTGATGCAACTGGATTATTTCCTTTAAAAGGTATTCGAAGCCGTGGCTATTGTTGTTCGCGGTATCGAATGGCTAACGGCAATCCGGAGCATGGCTTTGCGCATCTAGAAGTTAAGCTCGGCACAGGACGCAGCATTGAAGATCGACTAGCCGCGTCAGCGTCGTTTTTTAATCTATTCTGCGAGCACTTTGCTGAGCAATCTGCCCAGCGAGGTGTCGCACTGTCATTCGAAATGCGAGAACTTGAACCTGTACTTAAATACAACAGCAATAATATTGAGGATTATCTCTAATGTTGACTGAGAAACAGATCGCAATTGCGGCGGATAACCTCTACGCGGCAGAGCAGAACCGAAAGCAGATCGATCCAGTAACACTGACTCATAACAAGATGGATATGGAGGATGCCTATGCGATCCAGACCGCCTGGGTGAATCGCAAAGTTAGTGAGGGTCGCAGAGTGGTGGGCTACAAGATTGGCTTAACCTCCCGGGCGATGCAGCGCGTCATGAAGATCGAAACTCCAGATTATGGCGTGCTACTTGACGACATGGTTTTTGCCAATGGAAGTGAGCTGGATACAGCAAATTTTTTAGATCCGCAAATTGAGGTTGAACTCGCATTTGTGCTTAAAAAACGTTTATTTGGCGACGATATAACCCCTGAGCAGGTGATAGATGCGACGGATTATGTAATACCGGCTTTTGAGCTCATCGCTGCACGTAGCTACCGTGTGCACCCCGCAACGGCTTATACTCGAACTGTCTTTGATACCATTTCAGACAACGCTGCGAACGCAGGTATTATCATGGGAGGGCAAAAAGTAAACCCAGCGGAAATAGATTTACGCTGGGTTGGTGCCATCGTTAAACTCAATGGTGTTGTTGAACAGACTGGCCTAGCCGCAGCTGTATTAGATAACCCTGCTAATGGTATTTGTTGGATTGCCAAGCGTTTTGCACCGCATGGTATAGCGCTGGAACCTGGGCAGATATTATTGAGCGGATCATTTACCGCACCTATTAGGGTTAAACCTGGTGACGTTGTTACTGCTGATTATGGTCCCTTTGGTGAAATCTCCGTCAGGTTTTTTTAATAGCTCTTTAAACGCAGTTTAATGTGATGACAGATATGGTGATTAAACAAAATTTATTCAAAAAAGCCCTTGGCCAAAATAAAACGTTATTTGGTTTGTGGCAGGGCATACCAGACACAATTGTCGCTGAGATTAGCGCTGGAGCAGGTTTTGATTGGCTTTTAATTGATGGAGAGCATGGGCCATTTGACTTGCGCTCGATTATGGCGCATTTGCAAGCTATTGAGCCCTATCCCGTTTCAGCGCTAGTTCGTCCGGTGGAAGGTAGTACTGCCCTTATCAAACAGCTATTGGATATTGGGGCACAGACTTTATTGATTCCTATGGTAGACACCGTTGAGCAGGCAGAAGAAATAGTCAAGGCTGCAAAATATCCTCCGGGGGGCTCAAGGGGTCTCGGCACCTCAATGGCACGCGCGGCAAATTGGAATAGGACGCCAAATTATTTAGCAGATGCCAATGAGCAGATTTGCATCATAGTGCAAATAGAAACGCTGTTAGGCCTAAAAAATATTGAGGCGATTGCTAATGTGAATGGTGTGGACGGAGTTTTTATTGGCCCGTCTGACCTATCTGCATCAATGGGAAAAGTGGGTGATCCTGGGAATCCAGATGTTATTGCGGCGATTAAATTAGGATTTAAAGCGATCCAGTCGGCAGGGAAGAGTGCTGGAGTGCTGGCGGTAAGTGAGGATTTAGTAAAAATCTATCAGGAAGCAGGCGCCAAATTTATTGGAGTTGGTGTGGATGCGGCTCTACTTGCCAATGCCACCAAAAAGCTTGCAAGTCTTTATATTCTTGATGCTTCTGATGACATAAGTGAGGGTTACTAAATGAGTGTCTACCATCTTCAAAAAGTTCTTTATGACATCAACCGTGATCCACAAATGCAAAATGCTTATAGGCAAAATACAGAGCTCTTTCTTGAACGCTATGTACTTACTGATGAAGAGCGAGAAGCACTTACTAAACCTGATATTGGGTTACTTTACGTGTTAGGTGTAAATGGACAAATTCTGATGCATTTTGCGGCCTACCACCAAATTGAGTGGGATGATTATCTACAACGAATGCGCGATGGTATTGTTGAACATGGGCCGGTAAGAGCCGGTGTGTATGCAATGACGGGTAATGGTCAAAGCTTTACCGATGCTGTTCCAGCTAATAGTGATTAACATAGGATAAAAAACGATGAGTTTAGTATATGCAGGAATTTGCAGTCATGGCCCTGGCATTACTGCCAGAGCTGACCGCGCTGACCCAGTTTTGCGCGATGAATTTTATCGAAATCTTGACCTAATGCGTGAGGATATTATTAACGCTGGCGCAGACGCTTTAATAGTCGTTGCTGCAGAGCACTTCGCTAACTTTTTCATGAATAACATGCCTGCCTTTTGTGTTGGGATGGCGGAGGAGTATGAAGGGCCGATAGAAGATCCAGAATGGCTAAAAATTGCCCGTACAAAGGTTCCAGGTAACCCTGATTTGTCAAGACGAATTATTGGAGAAATGATGCAAACAGTAGATGTTGCATTTTCGGAAGAGTGGAAATTTGATCACGGTATTAGTGTGCCTCTGAACTTCCTGACGCCCGACTACGATCTGCCAATCATTCCTATGAATATCAATTGTCAAGGTCCGCCATTAACGCCTTTACACCGTGCTTGGGAATTCGGCGAGGCGATACGCCGTGCCTGTGACGCTGCCCCGGAGAAAATAGCGCTAGTAGGGACGGGCGGTATGTCTCATTGGCCGGCAACGCCCGATTCTGGAAAAATTAATGTAGCCTGGGATTCTGAGTTTTTAGCGCGTGTTGCCTCTAATGATCAACAGGGGATGCTGTCGTATTCTGATGAAGAGATATACTTGGATGCAGGGCAGGGTGGCTATGAAATTCGCACACTCATAGCTACGGCATCCGCGGCTCGGGGATCAAAAGCCAAAATTCATTTTTGTGAACCCATCCCCGTTTTCGCCACCAGCGCGTTCTGTGCTAGTTTTGAACTTTGAATTGAAAATGTCTTGTTGGAGTGTGCATGATGCAATATCACCTTAATGGCTTTAAACCTGGTAATTATCAAATTTCTGATGCCATTCGAGGACCGGCAGTTCCGCCGCCCATTGTAGATCTGCCAAAAGAGGTAGATGTTTTAATTATCGGCTGTGGCCCTGCCGGCCTGACAATGGCAAGACAGATGGCGGAATTCTCTGACATTAAAACCTGCATTGTCGACCTAAAATCTGGACCATTACTATTTGGCCAGGCAGACGGTATATCCTGCCGCACCATGGAAATTATGGAAGCGTTTAATAGCAGTGAGCTGATAGTTAAAGAGACTTATCAGCTGCGGCAAAATGCCTTCTGGGAACCTGACGAGGCTCAGCCTAATCACATCAAGCGGACTCACAAAGTACCCGATGCAAGAATTGGTCTTTCTGAATTCACACATGGGATTGTTAATCAGGCACGATTGCACGATATCTTGCTCGAAGGCATGGAAAACTCGGTCACCAATCTAGTGCCCCATTATAACCGCCAACTAAGTAATTTAAAGGTAGACGACAATCTCACCCAAGACAAAAATGCCTACCCAATTACGGCAATCTTTGAACGAAACGATATATCTCAGTCGAGCAAAATTGAAACCATTCGAGCAAAATATATAGTCGGTTGCGATGGCGCTAGAAGTGCAACCCGTAAAAATCTGTCGATCTCTTTAGAAGGCGATTCAGCCAACAAAGTCTGGGGAGTTATGGATGTTCTGGTCGTAACAGAGTTCCCCGACATCAGGATCAAAAGTTTTATTCAGTCAAAAGAAAACGGTGCGGTGATGATCATCCCCCGTGAAGGAGGGTACCTTGTCCGGCTCTATGTAGAACTCGACTTATTAAGTAAGGATAAGCGTGCGGTAGATGTAAAACTAACCATAGATGATATCATTGCAAAGGCGCAGCTTATCTTTAGTCCCTATAAGTTTGACGTTAAAGAAGTTGCCTGGTGGTCAGTTTATGAGGTTGGCCAACGTGTGGCAGAACGGTTTGATGACCGGCCAATCGACAATGCAGACAACCTTATTCCTCGCGCTTTTGTTGCTGGTGATGCTTGCCATACGCATAGCCCTAAAGGTGGTTGGGGCCTGAACACTTCGCTGCCTGATACCTTTAATCTGGGTTGGAAGATGGCTGCTGTGCTGCAGGGTAAAGCTGACCCGAGATTACTGCAGACTTATGCATTGGAGCGGCGTAAAGTTGCGCAGCAACTCATTAAAGCTGATAGACAACTGTCAAAATTAGTTGCAACGCGCCCAACTGCAGACAAGCGTGGCGACCAATCAAAAACTAATACGGCTGATATTGAGAAATTCATGGCTAGACAGAGTGGTTTTGTTGCAGGAACCAGTATCGAGTACCCATTGTCATATATTTGTACCCACCAAGAATATCAACCCTTGGCCTGCGGTTTTAAAATTGGCCAGCGCTTCCACTCTGCCGAGGCTACTCGAGTTGCCGATGGTAGACCTCAACATTTGGGACATTTAAATAAAGCGGATGGTCGCTGGCGTATTTTTATTTTTGGCAATAGACAAAATCCTATGGATACCAATTCAGATTCACACAAGCTAGTACAATTTCTAGCCTGTGCTGATTCTTCTCCTGTACGGAGATATACGCCGGAAAGTGCTGATGTTGATTCAGTTATTGATGTCTATGCCGTATTTCAGCAACAACACCTATCTATCGAAGATATGCCTGATTACCTGTGGCCAGCGAAAGGAAAGTACGGGCTCCGAGACTACGAAAAAGTATTCTACGCCGCAGACGGTAACGATATTTTTGAGCAGCGTGGCATTGATCGTGCTAGTGGTTGTATGGTGCTCGTGCGACCTGACCAGCATGTTGCCGGTATCTTGCCTCTCACCGCATACAACGAATTGGTTAATTTTTTTGATAGTTTTATGCTTGCATAGCAGATCTCAT
>JAPKEA010000173.1 GCA_028822275.1 Planktomarina sp.
GCTGTTTCATGGCTCAACCAATGCTGCATTGCGTCGCGCGCGGCGGGAGAAATCAAATCGAGGGAGATCCTGTTGTCCATCAAGGCCTGTCTTAGGGTAACCAGAAACTAAGGGCGCGCTCATAAACTGATGCAAAAAATGTTAATAAGTCCGTTCCTTGTGCAGGCGAAAACTTATTGGGGTCCTGCGACCCCAGAACCAGCATTCCAAACAATGCTTCGTCGCCTAAATTTAAAACAAGACATGCTTCTGAAGTGATGTCTGATCCTAAACTTGCATATAAGGAGGGTTCTGGGTGCTTTACTTTGCGCAACGTGACTTTGTCATCTCGCAGATCAGTTGGATATTCTATATAATTATCTACAAAACCTTCGGGTACCAGGGTTAAAATCTCATGCAATTGAGACAGATTTGGATCTGGTAAAGGTTGCTTAGTTTCTAAAAATAAACCAATAAAATCAATTCGCATGATTTCGGAGACTTCGGAGGCTGTGGTCTGCAAAAATTCCAAAAAATCTTTTGGGTCAATAATCTTTAGGACTGCTTCGTTGATTTGCTTTATACCAGCGAGGTTGTCAAAGGCGGTAGCAATGATATTTTGATGTGTCTCTTCAAGACGTCCTAGGCGGGTTTCGAGACGGTCCATGGCTGCACCTCTCAAATCAATCACTTTGTCGCCATGCGAGTTGTCATTTGCTCGAACCAAAGCTCGCATCACGTCTGGATCATCTAAAATTAGTTTGGGGTTTGCTAAAATTTGAGCACGCAACTCGCTAGTATTCTGTAGAGTATTTAGGAGGGTCATCACGGCCTCATTTGATATTACCGGCGGTGGTTCCACCGTGTTTAAGTTAATTCTACCAAGATTTTAGAGAATGTTCTGCCCTGTTTTTTTCCAGTCAGACATAAATTGTGCAAGACCTTGGTCTGTTAGCGGGTGGTTAATCAAGGATTTTATCACTTTTGGTGGGGCGGTGATAACATCTGCGCCAATCAATGCAGACTGCGTGACGTGGTTCACTGTTCGAATCGATGCTGCTAAAATCTGAGTTTCGTATCCATAGTTATCATAAATTTGGCGAATATCAGCGATGAGGTCCATGCCGTCAATGTTCACATCATCCAAGCGGCCAATAAATGGGCTGATAAAAGTGGCGCCGGATTTCGCTGCTAATAGTGCTTGGTTTCCGCTGAAGCATAAAGTGACATTCACCATTTTACCTTCACTGGAGAGAACCTTGCAGGCTTTTAAACCATCCCAAGTTAACGGTAACTTAACTGCAATATTTTCTGCAATTTCAGCAAGTTTTCGGCCTTCGGCAACCATCTCATTTGCCTGGGTTGCCACAACTTCAGCACTCACTGGCCCTGAAACTAAATCACAGATTTCTTTAGTAACTTCGATTATGTCTCGACCAGATTTCATGATAAGAGAAGGGTTAGTCGTAACCCCGTCGACCATGCCCAGATCATTCAATTCAGCGATTTCATCGATTTCGGCGGTATCTACAAAAAATTTCATAGCTTTTGTCCTTGAGAGGTTGGCCTTCATTGAATGAAGCTTTACCTGAGATGTAAGGGCGCGGAAAGCCCTGCTGATAAGGAAGTGATGTGCCTGATCCCCAATTTTTTAATGAAGGTGATCTGGTTGCTGTTTTAACCAGCCAACCGCTCGATCGAACCCTGGACTACAAAGCACCGGAAGGTGGGTGCTGGCAGGGGGCGTTCGTAGAAGTCCCATTGGGTCCCCGCAAAGTTCTAGGCGTTGTCTGGCAGTCGGGAGAGGGAGATTTTGATTATGCCAAAGTCAGGTCTGTTATTAGGGTTTTGGATGTTGCCCCTATGCAACAGTCCATGCAGACATTTTTGCGCAGGGTTTCCGATTATACTCTTACATCTATGTCAGTGATGTTGCGGTTGGCAACCCGCGCCCCTGGGTTGGGTGACCCACCTTCCATGCAGCATGTGTACAGAATGGGCGCTGCAGAAGTTTTGCGGATGACCAGCGCTCGTGGACGGGTTCTGGCGGTCTTAGAAGAATTTGGTGGCTTAAGTTTTACTTTAACAGAATTAGCCGATGCGGCTGGTGTAACTTCCTCTGTGGTAAAGGGTTTGGTGAAACTAGGTGCTGTGGCTCAAGAGGCCACACCGCGAGATGTTCCATTCCCGTGGTTGGATCCAATGCTGCCGGGAAAAACATTATCTAGGGAACAGGCAGAGGCAGCAGCGCAACTACTCACCAATTTTGACGGATATGGGACTACTCTTCTCAAAGGCGTAACAGGTTCGGGCAAAACAGAAATATACCTGGAAGCGATCGCTGCCTGCCTGGAGCAGGGCAAGCAAGCTTTGGTTCTTTTGCCTGAGATAGCTTTGACGGCTGAGTTTCTCACTCGTGTTGAGGCGCGTTTTGGTGGAAAACCTGCCGAGTGGCATTCTGGTGTTACGATGACTGAACGACGGCGTGCTTGGAAAATGGTGGGGCAAGGAGATGCACAGATGGTCGTGGGAGCGCGCTCGGCCTTGTTTTTGCCGTTTCAAAACCTTGGGCTGATTGTGGTCGATGAGGAACACGATACAGGCTACAAACAAGAAGACGGCGTCCTATATAATGCGCGGGATATGGCCGTTTTGCGGGCGTCCCTTATTCAAGCCCAAGTAGTTTTAGCCAGTGCCACGCCCAGTCTTGAAAGTTGGGTTAATGCCAAAGCTGGAAAATATCGGTGGATTGAGCTAAAAAGTCGTTATGGCCAAGCTGTGATGCCTGATATGCGTATAATTGACATGCGTGGCGAAACGTTACCTGGGGATCGTTGGATTTCTCCAAGCTTACAGAGTATGGTAAAGGAGCGGATTACAGCGGGCGAGCAAGCTTTGCTTTTTATTAACCGTAGAGGCTATGCTCCAATCACGGTCTGCAGAGCATGTGGTAATCAGGTTGGGTGCGATAATTGTGACGCACGCATGGTAGAGCACCGGTTTTTAAAACGTTTGATGTGCCATCAATGCGGTGAGACTAAACCGGTTCCCAGCGTGTGCCCAACCTGTGAGGTGGAAGGCCGATTAGCAGTTGTGGGGCCGGGGGTCGAGCGATTAGCTGAAGAAGCGGCCTCTCTATTTCCAGAGGCTCGGGTAGCTGTGTTGTCATCAGATATGTTTGGGTCTGCCCGCGCACTCAAAGCACAGATCAAAGCTTTGTCTGCTGGTGAGGCGGATGTTATTATTGGTACGCAGCTTGTAGCAAAAGGCCATAACTTCCCCCTCCTAACATTGGTTGGTGTTATCGATGCTGATCTAGGTCTGCAAGGGTCTGATATGCGTGCAGCCGAGCGGACGTTTCAGTTGATGCGCCAAGTAGCAGGTCGCGCAGGGCGGTCGGATAAACCTGGGGTTGCAGTGATGCAAACGCATCAACCAGAGCACCCGGTTATCCGTGCTATTTTAGCGGGTGATGAGGAAGCATTTTGGCAAGCTGAGGCAGTTGAGCGTGAAGCTGCGGGTGTGCCACCTTATGGCAGACTTGCGGGGATTGTTTTGTCTTCAACTGATCCGCAAGAGGCGTTTGATGTGGGGCAGACAATGGCCCGTAATTGTCTGCCACTCACAAATATTGGCGCACAAGTTTTCGGTCCAGCGACTGCACCCATTGCACGCATTCGAGGAAGGCATCGGGTGCGACTGCTCGTAAAGGCGCAAAAATCTGCTCCTATTCAGGCAGCGCTGGGGGAATGGCTAGCTCAGTTCAAGCTCCCAAACTCTCTGCGTCTGTCGATTGATATTGACCCACAAAGTTTTTATTGAGGTATTTTCGTATTGCAGGTTTTACTAATTTTTTGGGCAAGTCTTTGTTCATTAATATCCGATTGCTCTCTGGGTGGATTCGGGGAAAGGTATAAATGTAAGCTGATCCCATTCCTTGAAGTCGAAAGTTTACATAAATGATAATCACCTAAATTGAAACTTTTGACGACCAGTATGGGTTATTGGCTATTTGCCAGACTTATGATCTCTGCAGCTTTTAAAAGCTAACAGACTACTCAGAAATAATGTAGTTTTTTAATTGTAAGTGGCATTAGGTTGTGGGCCCGCTGCCAGGATCAGCAAGTGTCACGATATCAAACATAATTTGGTTTAGTTTGAAGTCTTTCGGCGTATACACCCTTGATATTCCCAATTTTCGGAGCCTATCTGCATCATCATCAGGAATTATACCACCGATAACTACCGGAATATTGCCAAGACCTGCCACTCTCAACTTAAACATTAGTTCTTCCATGAGGGAAATGTGCGATCCTGACAAAATTGACAATCCAATTACGTGCGCTGCGCTTGATTTTGCGGCTTCCACGATTTCATCTGGCGTTAGGCGAATACCCTCGTAAGAGATTTCCATGCCACAATCACGTGCACGGGTAGCAATTTGTTCAGCTCCGTTTGAATGGCCATCAAGGCCAGGTTTTCCCATAAGAAATTTGAGCTTTTTCCCTAATTTGTCACTGACATTTGTTACGGCAAGACGGATTTCATCCAACCCTTCGGTTTGATTTGAAGGTGACGCGCTTACCCCTGTTGGGCCTCTGTATTGTCCAAATACTTGTCTCACGACGTCACCCCATTCACCGGTTGTAACGCCTGCTTTTGCAGCTGCAATTGACGGAGGCATAATGTTTGAGCCATCTTTGGCTGCTTGTCTCAGCGCTTCTAATGCGACTTTCACCGCTTTCTTGTCTCTTGCAGCCCGCCAGATCTCCAGGCGCAATACTTGATCAGCCTCCATAGCTGGATCGACCACCATGATAGTGTCGTCTCCGGCTGTCAGTGGGCTAGGCTCCCCATTTTGGTATTTATTTACCCCGACGACGGTCATCTCACCCTGTTCAATCTGACCTATTCGTGCTGCATTTGAGCGCACGAGAGAAGATTTCATGTATTCGATAGCTTCAACAGCCCCACCCATGCTGTCAATCAAAGCCAACTCTGCCATTGCACCTTCTTTAAGGGCTAAAACTTTACGCTCTACCGACGGATTTTCATCAAATAGATCATCGTATTCGAGCAAGTCTGTTTCAAATGCCATTATCTGTTGCATGCGTAGTGACCATTGTTGATCCCAAGGGCGTGGCAGGCCGAGGGCCTCATTCCAGGCTGGTAACTGTACCGCTCGCGCACGGGCTCTTTTAGACAAAGTGACTGCAAGCATTTCAATCAAGATGCGATAAACATTATTCTCTGGCTGTTGCTCGGTTAGACCAAGTGAATTAACTTGAACCCCGTATCTAAAGCGGCGCATTTTGGGATCTTCTACGCCATAGCGCTCGAGGCAGATCTCATCCCATAAGTCTACAAAGGCGCGCATTTTACACATTTCAGTTACAAAGCGGATGCCTGCGTTCACAAAGAAACTGATGCGACCCACCATAGCTCCAAAATGCTTTGGTGGGACTTTACTTTGCAAGTCATCTAAAACGGCAGTTGCGGTTGCGAGGGCAAATGCTAGTTCTTGCTCGGGTGTGGCACCAGCTTCTTGCAAGTGGTACGAACATACGTTCATTGGGTTCCACTTTGGCAGATTAACACGTGTATATGCGGCAACATCTGTGATCATGCGCAAAGACGGCTTGGGGGGGCATATATAAGTACCTCTGCTGAGATATTCTTTAATAATATCGTTTTGAACAGTGCCCTGCAGGGCGGGAACGTCAGCTCCCTGTTCTTGGGCCGCAGCGATATATAAAGATAGTAACCACGGTGCAGTCGCATTGATCGTCATGGAGGTGTTCATTTTTTCAATAGGGATGCCTTCGAACAGGGTGCGCATATCCCCGAGGTGACAAATAGGAACGCCCACCTTACCTACTTCGCCTCGCGCTAGAGGGTGATCACAATCGTATCCTGTCTGTGTGGGTAGGTCAAAAGCCACGGATAGTCCCGTTTGACC
>JAPKEA010000618.1 GCA_028822275.1 Planktomarina sp.
CTCAAGAGAAGGATGCCCTGAAAGACTAATAGGCGCTAAACTGCGATCTGTTTACAGAGGGACTACCGCCCTCAAACGACCTCATAAAAGCCCCCCGCAATACATCCAGTAAATTTGCAGAGGCTTTGCAAAGCCTCTATGGGGCAAAGGTCTGGTACATACGCGTCGTACGCAGCTGAACTGTTAAGTCGGCTTCTGTGTAACCTTCTGAATGGTATTTGAGTGCTTCTGTCAGCAAGTCCATCTCTTCGTCAGATAGGTCGAACCAAACACCCCTGAGAGACTGTGCGTAGCGAGCCGCTTGAATTAGAAAATATATTGTAGATATCTTTATTTTTGCCTCTCTTCCAAGTACTGTAGTCTTTCCGTTCCTGAGGGATGCGAAGAAAACCATCCAGAACTAGATTTCTCCAGACAGTCTGACAATTCTTTTGATTGTGAAGCTTCACAATAACTTTGTGTGAGTTTTTCTATAGCTTGAAAAAATGATTCTTTAGTAAAGCCAGCTTTAGGCAAAATTTCCATAGCAAAAATATCCGCTTCCTTTTCAAAAGCCCTACTATTTTTTAATGCCCAAAGGTTGATTGTCACTGCAGTCATTTCCTCCAGAATGGTCTCATCGGCGCCAAATAAAACAGATGCCAGAGCGGCCACACCTACAGTATCCAAAATTTGCCGTAAAGAATGTCGCTCAATAATGTGCGCCAATTCATGAGCAATTACAGCAAGTATGAGTTCGTCAGAACCCAAGAGTGCTACGAGTTCATCGGTTACAACGATTGGTCCCCCCGGGAATGCTAAAGCATTAGCACCAAGAAAATCAGATTTATGGAAGATTATTTCTGGAAACGGCGAGAGTTTGACCACTTTGTTGAATTTCTGCGCTTGTTTTGTCAATTCGTCAATTTTTGGTTGTGATAACTCAGATGGATCAAGAACTGTGAACGTCAAAGCCTCATAAGTGCTTTGACCTATTCTTTTTTCCCAAGTTTCTGGAAATATTGTTACTGCAATATTAGTTACAGAATTAAATATCAATCGGTAAGTCAGCAGAGTCGACAGTAATATCACCGCGAAGACTAGCGCTCGTTTGAAAGTAAAAACTTCTAACCACTTAATTTTTTGTTGTAAGCTTGTCTCTACCCCTTTCAAAATCTCATTTTTAATTTCTTGATCAGAAATAAATAATGAGGAATTTGACAAAAATACATTCCTGCCGTCCTGCACAGAGGAAATCTCAATATCTTTATAAATTAGATTGTTGCCTCTGAAAATATCTGCTTTTCCATTATCAAGCTTTATGAAAGCTCTAATCCCTTTGGATTTGGTTGGCTCAAAGTATTCTCCTTCCAGCATGATATTAAATGCCCGCTTCAATACCCTCGAACTCGGCAAATTCCTCTCCAAAAGCATTTCTCTTTGTCTGAAGATCATCTACGAAGTTGTCCATGCTTTTCAAGATAATGAATTCAGATGAATTTGCTAGATATTTGTAAGCACGAATTTTGGCCCATGGCACCATCAAACCTAAACTTAGAATGATTACCACAGCGTTGGAAAGTGATATCCACAAATATTTTAGCGGTTGTAAAGTTGTTCCAAACGCAGCCACGTCCTGCAATTTCAGACTTTTGAGAAGTGCGTTTCTGCACAATGTTCCGTATATGTGATTTCCAACAAAAAACCAAAGTAGCATTAAAG
>JAPKEA010000174.1 GCA_028822275.1 Planktomarina sp.
GTCCATCAATAAGTTGGCATCTTCAGGTCCTGAACTACCAGTTTCATATATTTTTGGAACGTCATTACGTGCTTCCCATGCATTAATAATTGGATCCGTCCATGTCCATGCGGCTTCAACCTCGTCGCCACGCATAAATAGGGTTTGGTTGCCACGTATTACATCCATTATGAGACGTTCATAGGCATCGGGCGCATCATTGGCAGTATCACCTAATACTTCTGAGAAGGTCATGTCTAATGGAAGCTGGATCAGCCGCATTCCGCCAGGTCCGGGTTCTTTAATTGTAACATCCATTGTCATGCCCTCGTTGGGTTGAAGCCGGATTGCTAATACGTTATTTTTGGCTTCGCCTGAATCTTTAAAAATTGAGTGTGGTAATTTCTTAAATACAATTGCTATTTCCGAGGAGCGCTCCTTAAGCTTCTTGCCGGTTCGGAGGTAAAAAGGTACTCCAGACCAGCGCCAGTTTTCAATATGTGCCTTCAAACATAGATAGCTCTCAGTGAAGCTGCGAGGATTTTTTACATCTTGCCGGTAGCTCTGCGCGTCCAAAGCACCATCGTACTGGCCACGAACAATCTGATGAGGCTTAACATCACCTAAAGCACGAATTACCTTAAGCTTTTCATCACGTACCGCGTCTGGGTCAAAACGTGCTGGTGGCTCCATTGCAATTAAACACAACAATTGCATCAAGTGGTTTTGAACCATGTCCCGCATTGCTCCAGAGGTATCATAATAGGCGCCACGGCCATCTACACCAACAGTTTCAGCTACAGTAATTTGAATATGATCAATATACTGTGCGTTCCAAAGTGGCTCAAATAAAACGTTACCAAAACGGACAGCCATCAAATTCTGAACGGTTTCTTTGCCAAGATAGTGATCGATGCGGTAAATTTGCCCCTCATCAAACTGCGCCGCCAAAGATGCATTTAACTTTTTGGAGCTTTCCAGATCTCGCCCGAACGGTTTTTCGACAACAATCCTAGAATCTGGAGTTGCTATTTTCCAGTCGTTAAGGCGCTTGGCAATATCCCCAAATAATGATGGCGCGACCGAGAAATAATGGGCGTTAACGAAGTTCTTGCGCACTTTACTTGCTAAATTACTCCAGCCTTCTTCTCCCTTAACATCTATTTTTACGTAATCTAGTTGAGTCAAAAATGCGTTTAGCTGTTTAGCTTGATTTCCTGTAACATTACCGAATTCAGAAATGGCAGTTTTAATTTGAGCCTTATATTGTTCTGCTGATAAAGCGGAACGTGCAGCGCCTATGATACGGGCATTATTAGGCATTTGACCTGCACAAAACCTCCTAAACAACCCTGGCAGAATTTTGCGTCGAGCAAGATCTCCGGTGCCACCAAAAATTATCAGATCAAATGGATCAACAGGTATTACGCGAGAAACCATTTTAGCGTCCTTTAATTCATTAATTGTTCGCACTAACAGAGGTTTACATTGACTTCGTTGTGCTGTCTAGCAGTCTAGTGGAATGAGAAAATGCTTAAAGACACTTTCAAATCCAGACAATCATCGTTCTATTGCCAAAAAATTTTACAATCGACAACTAAATTGAAAGTTTAAATTAATGAACTCCAAATTTACTGGTGAATCTAACAAAAAGTTTGTAAACCCTATTTTAACTGCGAAGGGTGATACTCGAGCTACAGTCGCTTTAACACATCCAGAAACGTTGTGGTTCAACACTGGTACGTTATGCAATATCACATGTGTAAATTGTTATATAGAAAGTAGTCCTACGAACGACTCTTTGGCCTATATGGGTATTGACGATGTAGAAAATTATCTAAAACAGATCGCTGAGCGCGATTGGCCCATACGTGAGATTGGTTTTACGGGTGGGGAACCATTTATGAACCCTAATATGGCCAAAATGGCGAGACTAAGTCTCAAAGCTGGGTATCGCGTTTTGATTTTAACTAACGCAATGTTACCGATGATGCGTAAATCGGTCCAAGAAGAACTTTGTTTTTTGAACAAGGAATTTCCTGGGAAACTGACACTAAGGGTGTCTTTGGACCATTTCCGGCGTGAACACCACGATGCAGAACGTGGCTCTGGAAGCTATGAAATAACGTTGCGAGGCATGGATTGGTTAAGAGATAATCAGGTAAAAATGGCAGTAGCAGGGAGAACAATCTGGGGCGAAGACGATGCAATATCTAGAGCAGGTTTTGGAGCATTGTTCGCCATGCGCCAATATAACATTGACTCCGCCGACCCCTCTCAGACGGTTTTATTCCCCGAAATGGATGACACTTCAGATGTACCAGAAATAACAACTGAATGTTGGGATGTGTTAGGACAAAGTCCGGATAATTTGATGTGTGCATCTTCAAGGATGGTGGTGAAACGAAAAGGCGCTGAATCTCCTGTTGTTTTAGCCTGTACCTTAATTACGAATAGTCAAGCTTTCGAACTAGGTAATACCTTGGAAGATGCTGAAAAAGATGTCTTTTTAAATCATCGATATTGCGCAAAATTCTGTGTTCTTGGAGGTGCAAAGTGTTCGGCTTAAGCTGACAACTCAGCATCCCAATATAAAAAATCCATCCAGCTATCATGTAAATGATTTGGGGGAAACTTTCTGCCAATATTTCGTAATTCTTCAGCCTGAGGGCGACGAACTGGGCGTCTAAGGTTCATTCCGCATTGTTTTAGGCTGCGCGCACCCTTTTTAAGATTACATTTTGAACAAGCCGCCACTACATTCTCCCAACTGGTGATCCCTCCGCGCGCTCGCGGAACAATGTGGTCGAAGGTCAGGTCACCTAGACTACTACAATACTGACACGAAAACTCATCCCTTAGGAATAAATTGAACCGTGTAAAAGCAACGCAATTCCGTGGCTTAACATAATCTTTCAAAACTACAACGGATGGAATTCTAATTTCAGTTGTTGGAGACCTTACTATGTCATCATACTCTGCAACAATTTGTACGCGGTCCAGCCAAGCAGCTTTTACGGCATCTTGCCAACTCCAAAGCGACAATGGATAATACGAAAGTGGTCGATAATCCGCATTTAGAACCAGTGCAGGTTTTTGTTTAAAGCTCACAGATTCCCGCACAAAGTCGGTCCTAAAGTCTTCGCGCATATCGTGGGGCCCCCGCATCAAGCTATACAAAACTGACCACCTTCTCGAAGGTGCAGCTAGGCCTCCCTCGATCGATGACTGATATAACTATATCTAGCGCTTCAGATCCCACAAGCCCTAGAATTAGTAGTTTCTGAGATAGGCCAAGTTAATCCATGCCCAATTGTTGCTGCATGAATGCTAAAGCTACTTGCAAACCATCAGGGTCTATACCGTGGCCAGTGTCTTTCATGATATGCGCAAAAACATCCTTGAAACCGGCAGCTTGCAAACCTTCTACCGCCTTGGGAAGAAATGCAATTGGAACAACCTCGTCTGCATCCCCATGCAACAAAAGGATTGGTACATGCGAAACAACTTCGTCTACCAATAGTTCAGGTTCCAAAAGGCGCCCAGAAAATGCTACAATCCCTGCTACTGGATCATCGCGGCGTGGAACGATATGCAACGCCATCATTGTGCCTTGTGAAAATCCAAATAAAATAACTTGTTCTGGAAGTAGGTCATAATCTACCATTACACCATCTAAATATGCGTTTAAATCTAGCGCCGCGCTGCGCAAACCCAGAGCGGCGTCTTCTTCGGAAGATCCATCAATCCATGGGATAGGAAACCATTGCAAAGCCATTGCAGAATTAGCTGTGGTTTCCGGTGCGTCCGGAGCCAAAAACATAGTGTCTGGTAAATGCTCGGCCAATACGTCCGCTATGCCCAATAAATCTGCACCGTTTGCTCCGTATCCGTGTAGAAATATGATTGCTGCTCGGACTTCCCCACTCTCAGGCATTTTACTTTCTGAATTTAATACTCGTGTCATAACTACTCTTTCTGCAATTTTCACTATCCCAATAGGCCTTTAATATCGATGCTGCAACGTCTCTGTATGGTTTCAGAAAAAAGCTAAACCTTTGGATTTTCTTATTGAAATATTTTTTTTAGTAAACAATAAATTGTAATAATAGCTCATTTTTAAACATCTATCTGAGAACATATTCTAGTACCGAAGTGTTTGAAAAGCCCACACCTCCGTAGGTTATAAAAATGCTTAAAGACACTCCATAGAATCTTCTGCACCCATGGTTATAATAACTTTAACTAGGTGCTATAATTGAGAAGTCTTCGCGTCATAAAATCCATCACACGTAAATTCTGCTGTTTGAACTATGTATAATTTCCTAGATTTGAGCGAACCGAAACCTTCAGACCAACTAAGGCCTGAAACAGTATTACAAACTAATATGGATTTATGTGCTGGGGGAACTCTTCGAAACTTGAGAATACTAATATAAATTTTTAGATGTAAAGCTGTATAAAAAATTATTTGGTATTACATTGCAGTGCCGGTTTTAAAACTTGCGTTTACTCAACCAGGATTGCGCAGCTGCGATTGAAGTAACCGTTAACGCCCCACTGTGTTTTGGTCGAGCAAGCATAAGGACAGTAATGCCAAGTGCTCTTGCTGCATCAAGTTTGGTGCGGCTCGCAACGCCCCCAGCATTTTTAACAACAAGAAAGTTGATGGAGAGTGATTTAAATAATGATATCTCTTCTACCTCCGAAAAGGGTGGGATTCCGATATGAAAACGCCCGTTAGGCCAAGGAAATGACGACTGTGGCGGTTCTATCTGACGACAGATCACTTCGGAATTGTCCAAATTTTTGAACTTCATTAAGCTTTGGCGACCAGTTGCTAAAAAAACCTTGCTTCCAGGCGGAATATACCGTGCGGCCTCGGCTTCATTCGTGATAACAATCCAACGGTCATCGACGCTGGGCGTCCAGGCCGGCCGTTCGAAAAGTAAAAATGGGATACCCATTTCTTTGGCAATATCAAATGAGCGTTGGGTGATCCGATGCGCAAATGGATGCGTTGCATCTAATATTGCTGTAATATCTTTTGACTTCAGATACTGCTTAAAACCCGCTGCACCACCAAATCCGCCGCTTCTGGTCGGTATATCTAGGCTCAGAGGGTTCCTTGTTACACCTGCAAGACTCGCAATTACAGGTAATTTGGCCATTTCACAAAATTTCGCCAGTTCCCTTGCCTCTCCCGTCCCAGCCAACAGGAGGATAGTCATGTGCGAGCCAATATTTTGCCACCGCGATCAATAACCACGCAATCTACATCAATTGATGACTCTTTCAACAAAGATTTGCATGTAATTAAGCTTTCTTTGGCGGCCCATCTGGCCATATCAGGACCGGCTAAGCTATAGGCCTCTAGGGCTGAATTCACTTTCATTAAATTAGGTTGACCCATTACCTTGGCCAGGGCTGCAAAATCAACCTGACTGCGTCCAGAGTGGAGATCTCTAGCGCCCTGTGCTAACTTTGTGATTTTACCAATGCCACCGCCAATCGTGAGGCGTGGGACTGGGTTTCGAGCTAGGTACTTCATTAATCCACCTGCAAAATCTCCCATGTCCAACATTGCGCTGTCGGCAAGCCCGTAAAGAGATTGAACTGTTCGTTCAGAGGTAGATCCAGTGCAACCTGCCACGTGTAGGGTCCCTTCAGCTCGAGCCACGTCGATGCCCCTGTGAATAGATGCTATCCACGCTGCACATGAAAAAGGACGGACAATGCCAGTGGTCCCAAGCACAGACAGACCACCAACAATTCCCAAGCGCGGGTTCCAAGTTTTTAATGTTAATTCTCTACCACCTGGAATGATTATGGTGATATCAACCGAAGGAGATTTACCATAGCGATTGGCCATTTCTATTACCTGGCTTCGCATCATTTCACGAGGTGCTGGATTAATAGCTGCCTCGCCCACAGCGATTGGTA
>JAPKEA010000619.1 GCA_028822275.1 Planktomarina sp.
ACCAGGTTTGGATATCCGGGTAGAGAAAAACACTAAAGCAGGTAGGCTGAATTTCACCACGGATTTTGAGATGGCAGTAGCAGATGCTGATTGTATTTTTATTGCTGTCGGGACACCCGCCAGGCGAGGTGATGGACATGCCGATCTTACCTACGTTTATGCTGCAGCTAAGGAAGTCGCCAAACATCTGAAGGGTTATACTGTTATTGTTGATAAGTCCACAGTGCCAGTTGGTACAGCGCGCGAAGTACAGGAAATTATTAAACAGGAAAACTCATCTGCTAATTTTGACATAGCATCTAATCCAGAATTTCTTCGTGAGGGTTCGGCTATTGGAGATTTCATGCGGCCTGAACGTGTGGTGATTGGGGTAGAGAGTCAGCGGGCTGAGACCTTGTTGCGTGAGCTTTACCGCCCACTTAGCTTGCTTGAAGCTCCCGTTTTCGTAACTACGCTTGAAAGTGCTGAGTTGATTAAATATGCATCTAATGCTTTTTTGGCTACTAAAGTCAGTTTTATCAATGAAATGTCAGTACTCTGTGAAGCTGTGGGTGCTGACGTGCATGCTGTGGCCACTGGAATGGGTATGGATCGGCGTATAGGTAGTAAGTTTTTACATGCAGGGCCTGGGTTTGGTGGGTCATGTTTTCCAAAAGATACGCTAGCACTGATCCAAATTGCGCAGGACAATGGCGTCCCTTGCAAGATTGTTGAAGCTGTTGTAAAAGTCAATGTTGCGCAAAAACGACATATGGTTAAAAAAATCCGTAATGCATTGGGCGGTTCTGAATCCGGAAAGAAAATTGCGGTTCTTGGCCTAACATTTAAACCTGGAACAGATGATATGAGAGATGCGCCATCCCTTTCGATTCTGCCGCCCTTGATAGAAAAAGGAGCAAGAATACATGCGCATGATCCAGAAGGTATAGAGCAAGCCAAACCTCTTTTGCCAGAAATCGTGGCATACTGTGACAACGTTTATGACACATTTTTAGGCGCAGACGCCGTGATTTTGATGACGGAGTGGAACCAGTATCGTGGTCTAGACTTAGACCGTCTCAAAAGACTCATGAATGGCAATGTTTTTATTGACCTACGCAATGTATACGACAGTGAGATTATGGTTACACATGGTTTTGAGTATTCTTGTGTTGGAAGGTCAATAAAAATTTTGGGAGGTTGAGAATAAATGAAAGTTTTGGTGACGGGCGTAGCTGGATTTATTGGAATGCATGTTGCTATTCGGCTGCTAGAACAAGGGCATGAGATAGTTGGTTTAGACAATATTAATGATTATTACGACGTAACGCTCAAGCATGACCGTTTGGCGCGTATTAAACCTTTTGATAAGTTTCGTTTTATCAAACTAGATATCGCTGATGCACAACAAATAGAAGCGTTATTTGCCAAGGAAAAATTCCAACGTGTGGTCAATCTTGCAGCACAGGCGGGTGTGAGATATTCACTCATTAACCCTCATGCATCCATCAGCAGTAATATAGTTGGTTTTACTAATATTTTGGAAGGCTGTCGGCATAACCAAGTTGAGCATCTAGTTTATGCCAGTAGTTCCAGTGTTTACGGGTCTAATTCGAACATGCCCTTTTCGGTTCACCAAAATGTAGACCATCCAGTGAGCCTTTATGCTGCAACAAAAAAATCCAATGAATTAATGGCGCATAGCTATAGC
>JAPKEA010000175.1 GCA_028822275.1 Planktomarina sp.
ACGCTTCGGTACGGACGGGGACAGGCAAGGGGGCCGCTCGTCAATCTCGCCGCAAAGGCAACGTACCAGGCATCGTATTTGGTGGCGATATTGCACCGCAACCAATCGAAATAGAATTCAACAAGTTGTTTCAGCTTCTTAAAGCTGGGCGGTTTAAGTCAACACTGTTCAACCTGAAGGTTGAAGGCCAAGAAGACGTTCGCGTCATCTGCCGTGACGTACAACGCCATACAGTCAAAGATTTGCCTACTCACCTAGACCTAATGCGTCTTCGTCGCTCAACAAAAATTAACCTTTTTATTCCAGTTGAATTTTTGAACGAAGAATTATGCCCTGGTCTCAAAAAAGGCGGGGTGCTTACAATAGTCCGTCCTGAGGTCGAACTTATTGTAACAGCTGGGGATATCCCTGAGAAGCTCGTAATCGATTTGGGTGGTTTAGAAGTTGGTGACGTAATTACCATCTCATCTGTAGATCTTCCAGCCGGATCGAGAACATCTATCGATCGCGACTTCGTTATCGCAAATGTTGCAGCACCTTCTGGCTTGCGCTCTTCAGAAAATGAAGAAGCCGAAGTAGGCGTAGAAGAGGTTAAAGAAGAAGTGGAAGAGTGATATTTTTACTGCTTAACAAATTTAAAACCCTGTCAGAATTGGTGGGGTTTTTTTTATTTAAAGTGATAGGAATTTTTTTATCAAATCTGCTTTTAACTTCATTCCTGCAAGGTTAGTTTATTTTCATGTTACTTTTTGTTGGTCTTGGGAATCCCGGCGCAAAATACGCCCGTAACCGTCACAATATCGGTTTTATGGTTCTTGACCACATTGCATCAGAACACGGCTTTAGTCCTTGGCGCAGCAAGTTTCAGGGCGAAATTGCTGAAGGTCGGTTAAACAACGAAAAAGTAGTTTTACTTAAGCCAGGAACTTTCATGAACCTATCTGGTCAATCCGTTGGCGAGGCAGCACGTTTTCATAAAATTTCGAATGATGAAATCACAGTGTTTCACGACGAACTGGATTTGGCACCAAGTAAGTTGCGTCTTAAGCAAGCCGGGGGCCACGCAGGCCACAATGGGCTACGATCTATTCATGCGCACCTCGGCGCAGAATACCGTCGGGTCCGTCTGGGCATTGGACATCCTGGACATAAAGATGCTGTTGCAGGTTATGTTTTGCGTGATTTTGCTAAAGTCGATCAAAAGTGGCTCACATGTCTACTCAACGGGATTGGCAAAGGAGCGCCACATCTTGCTTCTGGAGATGGCGCAAATTTTATGAATGCGGTGGCATTACAGATGGTTCCTTCGCGGCCTTCCAAGATACCAAGAAAACCGCAAAAAGACATCCCCGCAGCAGCACCAAAAAAAGATGAACGCAGTATAATGCAAAAGTTAGTAGATCGATTCAAATGACCAGGATGTTCCAGGGATAAGCCTTCTTTCAACTCCTTCGAAAAGAAAGTCTAATGGCTGCCATCTAGCGGACTAAGAATGCAAATGCCGCCCAATATGCAATAATCCCTTACGGCCATACTGCGTGACTTTTAGCGTTCGAAAACCCGTCATGGCTGTCAAAAATATATTTAGATGCAAAGCCCACTGATTAACGCATTTGCTAAATTTTAACGCCAGATATATGACAATCCATAAGACGCCCATCTGCCTTGTTTGTGGCTGCCCAACATTTTAGTGAAACATCTCTGGCAGAACCAAATATTAAAATTGAAAATAAATAGTCCTTTGTAGTGATATCGTTGCGCACCAGGTAAAAAAGCGCTAAATTAGATCTACAGAGTATTTTTATGTAAACTGGATCAACAGGAACATAGTGCATCTAGATTAACTGGAGATTTAAGTGGAAAAAGATATTAGTATCAATGTTCTAGGACTGCCACTTTCTTCTTGCTCTACCAAACCCTTAACAGGTTTCTTCCGAGACGGGACGTGTAATACATGTATGCAAGATCAAGGCAGCCATACGGTTTGCGCCATTATGACTACAGAATTCTTGGCATTTTCAAAATATCTAGGAAACGATCTAAGCACACCTCGTCCAGAATTTGGCTTTGCCGGCCTTAAAACTGGTGACAACTGGTGCCTGTGCGCCGGACGATTTTTGCAAGCTCATCAAGAGAATTGCGCTCCCAAAGTACAACTGGCTTCAACACATAAAAAAGCACTGGAAATAGTTCCAATAGAGGTATTGCGCGCTTATAGTGCTTGACGACCTAAGTCACTCATTCATAAATTTTATTGTTTTAAGCACCGGTATTGACATCAATTCCGAGCGCAGCGGCAACGGTAAATATATCTTTGTCGCCACGACCACACATATTCATGCAAATCAAATGATCTTTTGGTAAATTAGGCGCAATTTTCAACACATGCGCCAAAGCATGGCTCGGCTCTAACGCGGGAATTATGCCTTCAAGTTCACAGCAAATTTGAAACGCTTCAAGTGCCTCGACATCAGTAATTGAAACATATTCCACACGACCAATTTCGTGCAACCAAGCGTGCTCTGGGCCAATACCTGGATAGTCTAAGCCAGCAGATATTGAGAAGCCTTCCAAAATTTGGCCATCATCGTCTTGCAATAAAAATGTACGATTTCCATGGAGCACGCCCGGACGGCCACCTATGAGCGATGCGCAATGCTCCATCTTTGCATTTACGCCCTTCCCACCTGCTTCAACTCCAATAATACCGACTTCTTTGTCATCTAGGAATGGATAAAAAAGACCCATAGCGTTTGACCCTCCTCCAATCGCAGCTATCAAAGTGTCAGGGAACCGACCTTCTTGTTGTAACATTTGCTCTTTTGCTTCCTTACCAATAATCGCTTGGAAATCACGAACCATTGCTGGGTATGGATGTGGCCCAGCTACAGTGCCAATGCAGTAAAAAGTATCTTCTACGTTCGTAACCCAATCACGAAGAGCATCATTCATGGCGTCCTTCAACGTACCACGACCCGACGTTACCGGAACAACTTCTGCTCCAAGCAGTTTCATACGAAAAACGTTTGGGGCTTGACGCTCAACATCGTGATAACCCATATAAACGACGCACTTCAGTCCGAACTTAGCGCAGACAGTTGCGGTGGCAACACCGTGTTGTCCCGCACCAGTTTCAGCAATAATCCGAGACTTACCCATGCGGCGAGCCAAAATAATCTGACCCAATACGTTGTTAATCTTGTGCGCACCCGTGTGATTTAACTCATCACGTTTTAGATATATTTTTGCGCCACCACAGTGCTTGGTTAAGCGATCTGCGTAATAAAGAGGGCTTGGGCGACCGACATAATTTGTCCAGAGGTCGTTCATTTGCGCCCAAAAACTATCATCCGTTTTTGCGTTTTCATATTCCGCTTCAAGATCAAGAATAAGAGGCATCAATGTTTCGGATACAAACCGCCCACCAAAATCACCAAAACGACCCTGTTCGTCAGGTCCAGTCATAAAGCTGTTAAACAGATCTTCGGCCATATCAATTTCCTTGCTTGTTCTTCTGAGGGGTAGTCGTCTAGGGCCTCAAGGTAAAGGGCAGGCTATCATTCTTCAACAAATTGAGCAGAAGCATTTTGGATAAACCTAGCCATCAATTTAGGGTCCTTTTGACCTGGGTTCATTTCAATGCCCGATGAGACATCTACCTGCTTTGCACCAGAAAGCTTCACTGCCGCAGCAACATTTTCTGGCGTCAATCCGCCAGCTAGCATCCAAGGTATAGACCAGGTCTGACCGCGTAATAACCCCCAGTCAAAACACAGGCCATTTCCACCAGGTAAATCCACACCAGCGACAGGTTTCGCATCCAAAAGCAACTGATCCGCAACCTTGGCATAGGAGTGGGCTTTTTTAATGTCCGACGCATTAGCGATGCCCACGGCCTTCATAATCGGAAGGCCATAGCGCATACGCACTTCACTAACACGCGTTAGCGTCTCAGAGCCATGCAGTTGCAGCATATCAATGCTAACTTTGGAGATGATGTCGTCCAGAAGTGTATCACTTGCATTCACAACCAAAGCCACCTTGGTGATGCCAACCGGGACATTCGAAGCGAGACGTTGAGCGGTTTGGATATCTAAATTTCGAGGTGATTTTTGGAAAAAAACAAAACCAACATAACCAGCGCCTGCTAATGACGCCGCCTCGACGTCATCAAGTGTTTTAAGTCCACACAGCTTGCAAAGCACAGTCATTTTAACTCATGAAACCTCATCCAAAAGCGCTAATATATCATCTTTGGCTTTAGGGCTTTCAGATTTGAGCATATCAACTTCACGCTTTAAAAGGACAACTTTCTTGTGCTCTAGTTTAACGGCAACTCGGTGCTTCATCTCACGCAACCACTCCCAAACAAAGCCTATTAGTAAACCTGCAGCAACACCTAATAGAATAGAAACAAAAAGTGGAACATGAATTTTGGCATTCACACTAAATAAATCGCCTAATACTTCCGGCATCAGCTTTAAGGTCACCATTTCACGGTTTGCAAGAGAAACAACAATTAGTCCCACCGAGATAAGGCCTAAAATAAAGTGCCGCATAAAGCGCATTTTATTTCCTATTTAAACGATCTCGCAAAAGCTTGCCGGTTTTAAAGAAAGGAACATGCTTTTCTTCCACAGCTACAGATTCTCCAGTGCGCGGGTTTCGACCAGTTCTGGAGTCACGTTTTTTCACTGAAAATGCACCGAATCCACGAAGTTCAACACGATCACCACCAGCCATCGTTTCAATAATCTCTTCAAAAATCGTATTTACGATCTTTTCCACATCGCGCTGATAAAGATGTGGATTATCTTCCACTAGTTTCTGCACCAATTCTGAACGGATCATGTTTACCCCCACTAAACTATTTAAGTACGAGCTTCCCAGCCCTTTTAAAACGATACAAGATAAACACCCTCCATGTGAACCATATGTTTCATTGTTCTATGTTTAATTTGAAATTAATTTACTTTTTAGTGATAAATTGAAGCATGAAGCCTAAAAAACAATAGTTTTAGATATATTTAGCGAATTTTTTATGGAATCACTTAATGATTTTAAGAAAAATTCATAAAAAAACCCCGCTGACGCGGGGTTTTTCCTAAATTATATGTAAATCAGAACTTTTACTCTTCTGTTTTAAGTGCCGCGCCCAGGATATCACCCAACGATGCACCCGAATCAGAGGAACCATATTGCTCTACAGCTTCTTTTTCTTCAGCGATTTCACGTGCTTTTACAGACAGCCCTAAACGACGAGTTTTGCTATCAATATTGGTTACACGTACATCGATTTTATCACCCAACCCAAAACGGTCTGGACGCTGCTCTGCGCGATCACGTGCTAAATCAGAACGACGAATGAATGATTTCATGCCTTCATAGGCAACTTCGACGCCACCATCTTCAATCGCCGTTACTTCAACAGTAATAATCGAGCCACGCTTAACTCCGCCAACTGCATCTGCAAATTTGTCACCTCCAAGCGCTTTGACAGACAAGCTGATACGTTCTTTTTCAACGTCGACTTCGGAAACAACAGCCTGAACCATATCGCCTTTACGGTAATCGCTAATCATATCTTCGCCACGGCCTTCCCATGTCAAATCTGACAAGTGAACCATACCATCGATGTCGCCTTCTAAGCCAATGAACAAACCAAACTCAGTGATGTTTTTAACTTCACCTTCAACTTGGCTACCCTCAGGGTTTTGCTCTGCAAACACTTCCCATGGATTGCGTTGAGTCTGTTTCAATCCCAAGGAAACGCGACGCTTAACGCCATCAATCTCCAGAACCATCACATCAACTTCTTGCGAAGTTGATACGATTTTACCTGGATGTA
>JAPKEA010000176.1 GCA_028822275.1 Planktomarina sp.
CTTCTTCTTTGGTCTCAGGCCAGCTTTGCAGAAACGGTTACTGATGTTTCATGTTATGCCGAAATAAAGGATGAGATGGTCACGCTTGACAGAATATGCATTGGCCGGTTGAGGTCACCAGAGCTAACCGGACGCGCAATGGGCAGGTAATTGCCTTCCACTTTTGACCCGGAACGGACATTCACAATAGTTTATAAATTACCTAATCCTATCGCTTTGCCTTTAATGTTTTCCAAATAGGGTAGATGAGGACGAGGACGATTAGAATGAAAATAGTCAACGAAATGGGTCGCGTGAAAAGAATTCCAAAATCACCATGACTCAACTGAAGCGTTGTTCGTAAGGACTCTTGTGCCTTGTCACCGAGTATTAGGCCTATGACGATAGGGGCAACAGGGAACTTAAGACGATTGAGCAGATAGCCAAGGACCCCGAAGCCAAGCATAAAATAGACATTAAAGATTTCGTTTTGAAACGTGTAGATTCCGATAAACGTTAAGCTAACAATCATCGGCATCAGCAACAGCGATGGCACGAGTAACACCTGTGCAAATATTTTCGTCGCAATTAGGCCGCCAAAGACAACGATGGCTATCGACGTAAACAGCATGGACCACATGTAACCATAAACTACCGGGCCTTGTTCGACAAACAAATGGGCCCCCGGCAACATGCCGTGAATAACTAAAGCGCCCAGCATTAAAGCAGCAACACCACTGCCGGGAATGCCCAATGTTAGTGCGGGGATCATCGATGCGGCGTTATCGGAATTATTAGAGGCTTCCGCGCTGGCTACGCCAAGGGGGTTGCCTTTGCCGAAAGTCTCTGGCTCGTTCGAACTGTTTCGCGTGTCATTGTAAGCAACGAAACTACTGGCTGAACCACTCACACCAGGCAGAAGACCAAAGGCGATGCCAATCAATGATGCGCGTGGCCATACGTTCAACAGGAGCTTGCGCCAAGGCCAGCGGTAGGTGGGATCTGGGCGCAGCACGTCGGAGAAACCTTTTCTTCGGTTCGCTGCTCCTTGCTCAATAATTTGCCACGCCGGTGGCAACGCATACATACCCACCAACACAACTAGAAGGGAAAATCCCTCAGTCAGTTCTAGGACGCCAAAGGTGAATCGCTGGTAACCAGATACGAAATCAATACCAACGACCCCGATCATCAAGCCGATGGTGAGTGACAACAAACCCTTGAGTGGATCATCTCCCAGTAGTACAGCCACCGCGCACATTCCGAATACGTTCGCCCAGAATATTTCTGGCGGCCCAAAGGCAAGCGTCGCGGTGGCCAAAGGAGGTGCCAAAAATAAGAGGACGATTGCACCTAGTGCCCCCCCTACCGCCGATGATGCTGCTGCCAGTTTAAGTGCCGTCAATGCCCGGCCCTGTTTTGTCATGGGATAGCCATCAAAGGCTGTTGCCACTGCAGCCGGAGTGCCAGGAATGTTTAGCAGAATTGCTGGGATGGCCCCACCGGCAGATCCGCCATTGTGTATGCCAGCCATCATCGCCAATGCGAACAGTGGGTCCATACCATAGGTGAGTGGAATGAGTAAGGAGATGCCAATGCTGGCTGTCAATCCTGGAATAGCACCAACTAAAATACCTGCGATTAAGCCGATCATCATAGCTAGAATGTACTGCCATTCCAACACATGAAACAATCCTGCCAAAAGTTGGTCCGTCACAGCTTTCCTCCAATCCATAGAACTAAGATTTCAGGCGGCAACGGGCGGTTAAACGCGAGATCAAAGGTGAGCCAAAGAACTATACAAAAAACAAATGTCGATAATAAAATAGTTCGTAACTGACGATAACCTGATAGGTATGAAAGTACGGGTATGTAAATTGCTGTCATGGTAAAGAAACCTGTCTTTCCGGCTAAAAAGAAGTATGCCGCGGTGACAGCAATTCCTAAAATAAGCCTGCGGCCGGCAATAAAAAATTTTTCAAATTCGTGGTTTCTAAAAGCTGGTAAAAAGCTACGCCCGATTAATAGAGCCGAAAACAGGAACATTAACCCCGTAACAGTTTTGGGATAAAGTCCAACTCGTTGTGGCAGGGTGTCAGAGGCGTAATAAAACGCACCTGTAGCGAATACCGCCAAAACAATTCCTGCAATTCGGTCATGATTTGAAAACATCTGCCTTTACCCAAAAGATAAATTGAAGACGGCACAGCAAATAGTTTGTACCGCCTTCCATGAGGTTTTTGTAACCTAACGGTCTTGGATCCAGGGACTTGCTGCCCACAACGCCCGATAATCATTTTCTTCAGACTTAAGCTTCTGAGCTATTTTCTCCGGCGAAGCCATATCAATAGTCACCTTAGCCTTCTTTGCAGCTTTTTGATATTCGGGGTTTGCTAATGTTTTCTGATGGGCGACACGTAGTTTTTCGAGGATCTTTGCGGGGGTCCCCTTAGGCATAGCAAGTATGCGTTCCGTACCAACAGCTAGGTCAATACCAAAGCTTTTTAATGTTGGTACATTTGGAAATTTAGGATGCGTCTCGTCAGCAGAAAGGGCGAGAATACGAACTTCTTTGAGTACTTTCGAAACAGCTCCTGTATTTGCACACAGCATGTCGATGTGTCCTCCAAGTAGCGCTCCACGGATTTGACCACCGCCTTTGAAACTTACGAGGTTGAGCTCGACACCCGCTAACTTTTGCCATCTAAGGGACGCCAGTTGCGGGCCTCCTCCGACACCGGTAACTCCGCAACTAAGGTTGCCCGGGTTGGCTTTAGCAAAGGCAACCATATCTTGATATGTTTGGAGTTTACTATCGTTACGCACGGCGAAGATGTGATTGTCGATACCGGATTTCCCAATATAGTCGAATGAATCCGCACCAAACTGGGCAGTGGGGTTATCAAACTGTCTTGAGACAATTTCCGGTAACATAAGCTGGCCCATTGTGTAGCCATCTGGTTTTGCATTTAAGACAGCCGTGATTCCGATGGCACCACCGCCGCCGGGCCTATTGACAACTACTACCGGCTGTCCAAGATATTCTGTTACAAATTTCGCATAAACCCGAGCAGTTTTGTCTGATCCACCACCAGCGCTGGTTGGCACAATTAACTGAATTTCCCTTTCCGGGTATTCAGCAATGGCTGTACTAGCCAAACTCACGGCCAGTACGAAAACAGATGCAATTTTGATAAATCGTGTCATTTCATTACTCCCTTGTATGGTTTTCTTATTATTTTCGGGCGCTCTGTTGGCGACCGTTTGTTTGATCGCCAAAATTATATTCGATTTATATAATTATGTCGACATTATTATACTGGACTTTAACTCTCTATACTATAATATTGCAAGCAATCAGTTTTATTGGAGTGAAAACCTATGCCCGAAGATACCAAGAGTGACATCGAGGCGCATCGAGCACAAAGTCTGCCAAGTCTTGTAAGGAGGCATTTGGAACATATGATATTTTCTGGTCAAATTCTGCCTGGAAATAAAGTGAATGAAGTCCGGATAGCCAAACAACTTAATATAAGTCGTAGCCCTGTCCGCGAGGCATGCCGGCAACTAGAACAGCGGGGGTTTTTGATGGCTAGAGTGCAGTCCGGCAGCTATGTGCGCCAGTTTAACATCGATGAAATTATGTCGGTCTTTGAAGTGCGGTGTTCGCTGGCAAAGCAAGTCGGCTTGCTGGCAGCAGAAAGAGCGACCGAACAAGAAATAACAAAATTAGAAAATTTATTTGATGAAATGCACAAAGCAAATAGTTCACTGAATGTAACGAATATTTGGGACGTTGGACTCGAGTTTCACACATTGCTTCTTGAATCCACAAAGAACCAATGTCTAGCCGACATTTATTTAAATTTACATGCTCAGCATCGTCTATTTAGGATAGATTGCCTGGCACAATTCCCTTCCCTCTTTGAACTCACGCATTTAAATAAAGAAGCCATTGAGGGCAGAGTCAAAATCGTTAAATCAATCAAACAACGCGATTCACAATTGGCAAGCGACTCATGTGGCCGATATATGGCCCATAGTCGGGATCAAAGTCGACGTGCGTATGAAGCCGGTATGGAACTCGCGCGTGAGTTAAAAACGAAAGAAAGTGCCTAATTGGCTACGATACCTTCGGAAATAATATGTCAAAATCTAATTGGGAATAATGCCTATGACACCGACAAACGTTCTAATTTTGTGCGTGGACCAACAAACGACAAAGGTCCTCGGATGTTATGGTAACGATATTATCAAAACACCTAATATCGATCGCCTAGCAAACCAGGGAGTACGTTTCGATAATGCATATACACCTTCGCCATTATGTGTACCTGCACGTGCCACCATGGCAACCGGTCGGCACGTGCACGAACTCAACACCTGGGATGGGTGTCACCCCTACACTGGTCATCCTATGAGTTGGGGTCACCATCTCGTTGAGGCAGGTCATAGCGCCGTGTCGATTGGTAAACTTCATTATAGGAATGAAGCAGACGAAACCGGATTCTCGAAGCAAATCATGCCAATGCATGTTCCAGAGGCGGGTGGCGATCTAATAAGCCTACTGCGTTCACCACTTCCTAGTGGCCGAAACAAAAGCAAATTGTTTGAAACGTTGGGGCCAGGTGGTTCAGCCAAAACAGATTATGACACTTTAGTAACCCAAAAAGCTTGCGCTTGGTTACAGGACCAAGCTCCGCAAGAAAATAAACCCTGGTGTTTGTTCGTTTCGCAAGTAAGTCCGCACCCTCCACTGAACGCACCAGTCAAATTTTTTGAGCTGTATGAGTATGCAGATATTGAGATGCCCAAGATATTGGACGCCCCTCTTCATCCTTGGATTCGACAGTTACGTAATACGCTCAATGATGCAGATTTCATGGATGATGAGGCGACACTGTTAGCATTACGTAACTATTATGGCCTCTGCAGCTTCGCTGATTATAACATTGGGCTCATTTTAAAAACACTTGAGGATGCTGATCTGATGGATACGACACGCATCATTTTTGTGAGTGATCATGGTGATAACCTTGGTGCCCGGACGCTCTGGAATAAGTGTAATATGTATCAGGAAGCCGCCCAAATTCCGATGATCGTTACAGGACCAGGAATCCCAAAAGGGCGTGTCTCCACAACGGGTTGTTCGTTGCTAGATATTGCACCAACAGTCTTGGACGGCGTTGGAATTGATCCAGCAAGTGGTGATTTTAATAGTTTGAGTCGTTCGTTGTTCTCTTTGGCCAATAAACCGGACGACTTAGAACGGATCGTTTTCGCCGAGTATCATGGGATGGGCAGCCCAAGCGCGTCGTATATGATCCGCCGTGGCCATTATAAATTTATCTATTACGTTGGATATTCTCCTGAGCTCTTTGACCTCGATTCTGATCCTGAAGAACTGAAGGATCTCGGAATGAACCCAAACTATCGTGACATTATAGAAGAATATGAAGCTATCCTTTACAACATTTGCGACCCCGAATCCGAAGACCGTCGTGCAAAAGACAAACAACAAATGTCACTTGAAGTTGCTGGTGGTCGAGAGACCGTCGAGAAATTAGGCTGGCTCCAGGGAACACCAGTACCTGGCGAGAAAGCCGATTTCTGGCGCTGAAACACTTTTCTGGTGTTAGCCCAAATATTGCTCCAGATACCTTATCCTGACTCATATTAACTCATCAATTAACATACCATCCCAACTTATCCAGTAACTAATACACTTTAGCTTTAGTAATAAGTCGTGGTTTTCGTTTTGCATAATTGTTTTTAGTTTCACTCGCTAATCTTAAACTGAGCCTGTGTAAGCCACTAGACGAATTTCTGTAGGCACGAACGGTGCATTAACTT
>JAPKEA010000177.1 GCA_028822275.1 Planktomarina sp.
TATCGTATCCCGACCTGAGGTTGCCGCTAAAACAGCTATTGTCAGCATAAAGAGCAAAAGGATAGTGGTTAAAGTAACACCCAAAAAACTTGGCTTTCCACCAACGCTTGCTTGCAGTGTCTCTACGGGTGCTAATTTGTCTTCACCAGGAGACAATTTTGGCTGTTTAGGTCTTGCTAACTGCTTTGGCAGTTTCACTTTTGCCAGAGTAAAAAAAGCGTTTTTAAAATCTATTAAGGGTTTGCGCGTCTTTTTTTCAGGCCATTCGGCCTCTGATGAAGCAATAGTTTTAGGATCTGAGTCTTTTTTAGAGGCAAAAAGGCGAGCAACAAGCTTAAAAATTGATTTTTCATTCGGTTGTGAAGAAATAGAACCTTCAAGGAATTTTGTACTTTCATTTGTACTTTCAGTAGGGTCTGAATTTTTTATAATGGGTTTTTTGTGTGGACTATCGTCGATTTGTGTCAGTTGCGGTGGTCGTGCTGATAGCGGTGTGTTGGGTGCCTCTGTACCAATTTCATTATTATAGTTTTTGGACTGTGTTGGGTCCAATATTATCTGTTTCGATATGCCTTGTTGTTTGGATACACTTTCCTGATAAGCGTTTTCATTGCCTGTAATAACGGGCAGGGCTGCCGATTGGATTTCTAAATTTGGACGTTCTTTTGCAATTATATATGGAATACTTGGTCGCACTGATATGTCATTTTCTTGATCAAAAACTCCAAAGGACGCAAAGTTATCGCCCCACTCCCCACCGGGTAAGGCAACAAAACCTATAGCTTGGAAACCGTTTTGCCTCACAAATAAATCGGCTTCGCCGAGGGTTTCCTGAGCCACCGCAGCAATAAGAGAACCGTCTGCGTAGTCGCGCCAGTCAAAGCGCAATTCATCTGGGGAATACGGAGTTTGTCCTCGCAACGCCTCTAAAACATCTTGCCG
Organism: Planktomarina sp.; assembly: GCA_028822275.1. Taxonomy (GTDB): domain Bacteria; phylum Pseudomonadota; class Alphaproteobacteria; order Rhodobacterales; family Rhodobacteraceae; genus Planktomarina. The sequence continues at coordinate 943 of JAPKEA010000177.1, forward strand.
GGTTAGACCTTTGTGTGACACTGAAATTAATTTGATTTGGTCATTTGGTAGGGCGGCGTAAACTTCTAAAGGAAGTTCACCTACAAAGGTTGCTTTTTCTGTCAGTTGAGCCAAAGCAGTCTTCAAATTTTCAACATCAAAATCTGTATGCCCAAGTTCTACCCAACCGGCACTATGACTTACTTCATTGGATTTTTCTTCCAATGAAACGCTATTAATCGCAAGTTTTAGTAAAAACTCAGGGGTCATCATTATTCTCAATTATGCCATTATTGCGTGGGTAACTACTAAATCTTGCATTTTCTGCTTACAGGTTCAACAAACAAGCTTATATGCGCTTCAAATTTTATGCTATTTTGCTATGGTTTGAGCCTCGACAAAGCACATGAAACTATGTTTTAAATAAATGCTTGCTAAATAGCGTTTTAAAGTTGTAGTTTTCTAAACTTTAAGTTGTTGTTATAAAAAAATAAAACATTTTACAGCTGCATGCTTTGATAATCTTAAGCGTAATCGCTTATTTAAAAAATGCGCACGCCTTGTCTTATAAGCTCTGCTTGAACATCTTTTATTTTAAGTACATCTAGTGCAGTCTTAGCTTTAGAAGCCAGAGCTGCGGCAATACCCGCACCTTGACCAAGTACTGCGCAACACGCCATATTTCGTGTAGCTGCGTGTGCCACGGCATCTCCCCCGATGGCGCGGCCAGCCACCAAAAGCCCTTGAACACCCTTAGGCAACATGCATCTGTAAGGCATTTGCATATAACGCCCCGTCGTCGGTAGGATCAGGATCCCGTACCCGTCTATAAATTCGGGATAAATGCCCACGCTATCTTCAAAACGGCCTTGATTGCGAGTATCCTCTTCTGTGAAGTTATACACAGCATCAATTTTGCGTGTATCTCGAATTCCAATCGACATTCCGAAGTTACGTAGCCGAATTTTGTCACAGCCGGGGGCATATTGTCTTAAAGCATTAATCGCATGTATCGCCTGCTTACGACCTTCTATTTCAAATTTTGTAAGGCTATCAGGGTCGGTTCCGTCGCATCCAGCCATATGAACCAGGTTCATATAGGTCATCTCTCCGGTATCGTGTACGGCGCCCCAGGTTCCTGAAATCGTGTTGAGATGTGGAGGAATAATCCCGTCCTTTATAGCTTTTTCAAAGGGTTTTTTTAGGAATGGAGAAAACATATCGTCTTCTTTACCACTAGTCTCTACTTGCCATTCGCCAGTCGACCAATCTGCATAAGTATTTGGATTTTCGTTTACGTCGTCCATAAAACGCTGTTTATTTATACCCGCTACATGGAACATTACAGAAGCTGCTTGCATCTGCTCAATTGGTGTTTTCACGCAGGGTGCTCCGGCACGGTGGGCAATATCGGCGTCGCCAGTGGCGTCAATCACGCAATCTGCCAAAATCGCTTCTCGTCCAGCCTTAGACTCAGTGATAATCCCGGTTATGCGGGTGCCTTCCATAATTGGGGCGACAAACTGCCGGTGTAGCATTGGGTGAATGCCCGCTTCTTCAACCAGAGCGTCAGCAACAAGTTTAAAACCCTCACTGTCAAGTTCGTAGCTCAGGGATTGACTTTCTGGGACTGCTGCACCCATTTCTTTGGCGCGCTTTTCAAATTCCCAGCCAATTCCGCCAGCTTCGACTGTTTCAGGGTGCCGGTACCAGGCAAAACCCTCAACACCCACAACAGTAATATTTCCACCAAAACAGCCAAACCTTTCGACCAAGGTGACCTGTACGCCGGCCCTTGCTGCTCCTAATGCGGCGGCGAGCCCTGCTGGTCCAGAGCCAACTACCAACACATTAGTTTTGTGAATCACAGTAATTTCACGTTCGGGTTCAGTGATATGCATCTGAGGGTCCTTAAACTGAACTTCCAAAAATTAAGTGGTTATTTTCTAACTTGAGAAAAAACTTGGCTCTTTTGGCTTGTTATAAGATTTCCTGCAGTTATTGCGCAAACATACTTTAATCTTCATTTGTTTCAAGATCGACTGGATTAACCCCACCGGAATGAAATTTGGAAGTGCTGTCAAGCGACTGTACTATCAAATGCATGCATTGGCGTTGGTTTTACGAAGCCACCCGCCGCAAAAATAGTGCCACCACGACAGCAAAAATAACCCCACATATATCTGCAGCAAAATCCATTACTTCAGCATTGCGACCCACAATTGGTTGGATGAGTTCGATTGCACCACCATATAAAATGGCAACTACTGAGACCTTTAATACTTTAGTTCGAGTGATAAAAAGTAATGGAAGGGCCATCAACGCAAATGCAAAAAAATGGAAAAATTTGTCATTACCGTGCATGGAACGTAGTTGGCTAGTAGGAAGTAGTGTTGCAAAAGCAATCGCCACTGCAAGGAAAAGTAATGTGGAAAAGGCTATTATTTGCGCTTTTTTATGTTTCAGGCCAATCATGCAGCCTCTATTTCAAGATTTTGAGTTTGTTCATCTTTCGGTTCTGCCAACTATTCCGGATGCAAGGAATACGCCGACAGCCACTAAAATCACGCCAATAACTTTTAATGGGGTTACCGTCTCACCTAAGAGTGCGATGCCTCCAAGAAGAGCAAGAATGGGTGTAAGGGCGCCAAACGCCGCAGATTGAGCTGCACCTAGCAGGCGAACAGCATAACTATATAGCACCATTGCCAAAATCGCGATTATGAAACCCTGAAGGAAAACCATAATGGCCACTTCTTTGAAATTTGCATGGGCGAAGTTTACATTTCCACCAATCAGCAAAGCCGGTGTAATTAAAAGGGCACCCCAAAATAGGCCGATTACCAAGCCGTGCATGGGTGTGAAGCCACTTTGTCGGAAGATGACTGAATAGACTGCCCACAATCCAGAGCCGGTCAAAAACATTAGATGTCCCTTCCAAGTTCCATCGCTCATACCGTCCATGATTTGCCAAAGGCTAACTAAAAATGCACCACATAAAATCAATGCCAGCCCGAATTTGCGTCGCGGTCCAGGAATTTCGCCAGCAAGGACATAGGCAGCTAAAGCGGTCCAAAATGGTAGCATTCCAGGTGCCAGAGCCCCGCCGTCAGAAGCTGGCGCGTAGGCCAAACCTTTGGAGATTACATATGGAAAAACGGCACTTGCTCCGAACATCAGCATGGCCGCACGCGGCCAGGATAGACCGCGCGGCATAACTCCCAGCGACCACATCACCGGAGCCATAACAATGCAGCTTGGAACTAGGCGTAAAATCAAGATTTCTTCGACGGTGAAGCTGCTCGTCACAGCAAATCGTGTCGCCAACAAGAACACTGCCCAAATCATCACAGTGGCAAGCGCTGCAAACAATCCAAAAGCTCTTGTGGACGTAAACCCCATAGCGCTTATCCTTCGATCGTTAATTTGGCGTATCTGTGGTTTCATTTTGTGCGATAGTTATTAGAGTTTCAATGATAGTCTCACGTAGATCTTGATAGTATTCTTGTGCATCTAAATATAAGTGCTGCAATTTACCTTTTTCGTCTGTTTTAAAAGTAGTTCTCTTATCACTTGGCAAATTATTAAATTCAGTTTGGCTATACTCATTTTCAAAGAAAAATTTTATTTCTTTTTCATCTAACCCAAAAGCCTCACCTGCTTCGGCTTCTGAAAATGCTAGAACGGTGTCAGGGTCACTGCATTCCCAAACTGCAGATGCCTCGTTTCGCTCCATCCGAACTGAGGGATAGCTTAGCATAAACTCTTCAGCAGCTTGCTGTAATTTCATGTCGGTAATAAACTCGGTGGCTGCCATTCTTAGTTCTAGCTCTAAGTCTGACTGAAGTGTTTGGCGCCACTCAGCTATTTCCGGATTTTTCGTTTCTAAAGCTTTTTTAAGTGTTATGGAAAACTTATGCGCTGTATGCGCGTTTAAAAAGCCGTCGATAATTCTTAGTCCAGTATCCCACCCTGCTTTTACGTCATCAGCGCTCATCTCAATCAGCTTATTTTGAGCAGCAAAGGCTACAACCACATCTTTGTTGGTTTGTACAAACTTTATTACAATTTGAGTGTTTGAACCCATGGGGTGTGTTCCTTGAAGATTTAGGTGCGACTATCACTTTGTAAGAAAATGATAGGCATCCGTTATAGTGATGATCATATTTTCAAAAAAACCTGGGATAGAAATTTCTATAAGAGCTGAAGAAAGGCCTTGTTTTTTTATGGGGCTTCCCGTGGTTCGGTTGATTACAAAATATGAAGTTTTAGTCTGAAGAAGCTCACGGTAGCTTGCGCCTTTCCCATGTTTCAATACATTGATAGCAAGATAGAATTGATGAAATCGATTGGCTAGATCAGGTTGATTGGCTTCCAAAAGCAATGTTTTCAATTTTCGTGCAAACGGACCACGTTTAAAATAGTGCTGCATTTGGAATTCGAATTTAGAAAAAGTATCAACCGCTAACGCTTCCAGTGAAATAGTTGCCGCACTCAGATCTTGTATTTGCGTCTTAGTCCGATCCTGTGCGTTACTGGTATCGGTAATACTTAGAATTACTTTTTCTAAAAGCCTCGCTTTTTTGTGAGCATCTAAATGCGATGTAAGTACATTTTGCAAGATTTCCAATTTTTATTCTCCTAAATTTGCATTCCTCTTACTATAGGGAGCTTAGAATGCCATGGGTGCTTGCGGGATGGGTGGTTTTAAGTTTTTAGCCAAACGTCACCCTTATTTAAATTTTTGGTATCATCTGCAACATTAATCCAAGCGATGAGAGTTCAAACCTTCGAATAACCGCAGAATATGATATCTTTCTTTGGCTACTATAAAAGGAAAGTTTGGTGGGCGACCCTGGAATCGAACCAGGCGTGCGTCTCCGCGAGGGAGTTACAG
>JAPKEA010000620.1 GCA_028822275.1 Planktomarina sp.
GCCCAATTTGTGGCCTATAACTTTTTTAAGCCTTATAAATAAGGGGCTTCAGCTCTACGAACTAAGAGAACTTATAGAACAAGAAGGCGTAGCCGATTTTTTAAATAAAATTTGTAGTGAAAAAGGGGGGGTAAAACCAGATTTTGCATCGAAATGAAGATTTCAAAGTGCTCAGAAAAAATACCTGCCGAAACAACCTTTAGGTTTTTCGTGTAAGCGTGCGTAAGTAAGAATTTGAAAATTCTTTTTTTACGATAAGTCTTCGTCGAGCGGTCAGCAGGTCAATTTCAAAACTTACTTCAGATCTGAATTTTGCAATTAAAAGCTTTCTTGCCCCTCTCGAAGCCCATGAGCGCCCCTCAGCGGCCGCTGAGGGCGTTTTGCGGTTATTTAGATAACTGAGGTATTCCAGAACCGTTTGCCCCTCTCAGAGCCGCTCCTTGCCTGTTTTTGTCCAAAGCTGAAGGTCGAGCGTTGGCAGAGGTTCAGCTAAACTAGTCGCTTTTTGTATTCCACCTAACACAAAAAGATGGCACATAGCTTGGCATGTCTATCAGAGATGCCAGATACGCCGATGCTTCAAGCATAGCGGCAATTTCCATTGAAGTTTGGATTGGCACTTACCTTAAACAAGGCGTGAACAACTTCTTTGCAGACTTTGCCTTGGCAGAGTTCACAACAGCGAATATTGAATCGCAGCTCAGCGACCAGTCACAGTTCTGCTTGGTTTCAGAAAACGAAATTGGTATCGATGGGTTTATCCGAGTGTCTTTTGGACAGGAAGCACCCGTTGCCGGTTGCTCGGACACTGAAATCGCAACGTTTTATGTTCAACCACGACACCATGGCAAGGGTATCGGAAAACGATTATTGAAGGCCGCTGTTGAGCGCTGCCGCGCTAAGGACATCGAAGAGGTATGGCTGACAACCAATTCTGAAAATACGCCAGGAATAGCGTTCTATTTGTCTCAAGAATTTAACTTTTCTGGCGAGACTCATTTCCGCATAGACGATCAAGCCTATCTAAATAACGTCTATTCATACAGTTTCTAGGATGTAGTGGTCGTTCATGTCGTGCGGTCGTCGGCAAGAAGCATAACTTTCCAAGCTAGTCGATCATCTTCAGTAAATGTGGAGTAACTAAGTCGCGAGTCCTCCGAGAATGTCCCAGACTGCCGGGTTCCCCGGATTGCAGCTAGCGCATTGATTGCGCTTCGCCCTCTGTCCAGAATTTCTTCTGGGTTTTTACCCAACTTTAAGAGCAATTCGAGTCCGTGTGGGGGCACCATATAAAAATTAATTAGTTTATTATATCAGATATATAGTGTAATTAAACATAATATTGTCCCCCAAAATATCCCCCTATCTACTTGGGCTATTATGATTTTTTATTTACCAACTTCAAAACCAAGGTTCTAAACAATCATAGAACCGCCCTCATGCCCTCTTTTCGCAAAATGACATTTACAGAACATGAATTTAACAGGGATAGTTCGGTTTTTAGAAAATTAATATCCCAACGAGCAAAATCATTCTTACGCAGTTTTGCATGGAAGTGTGACGGTCTTTAAAATACCAGAATAACACCGTGGGGGACCGTGCCACGAACCTCGGTGATCGACATGGCTTTATTTTGGTTGGATACTTTTCTCACCTGCAATAATCAATTTCGTATC
>JAPKEA010000178.1 GCA_028822275.1 Planktomarina sp.
TCTATTACAAGCCGGATGGTCTTGATCCGGCCGCGGTTGATCTGATGCATGAGATAAAGCGGATATTTACTAAGTATCCGTTCTTTGGCAGCCACCAGATCGTGGCATATTTATTCCAATCAGGTTTCTCAGCAGGGTGACACCGCGTGCGTCGCCTGATGGGCATTATGGGATTTTAGGCCACCTACAAGGGGCAGAACACCAGCAGGAAGCCCCGCCCACACAAGGTCTAGCCCTGCTTGCTGAGAAAGCTGGCAATCACGCGACCCAATCCTGTTTAGCGCAGCAACATTACTTACACCGCCGTCAAGAACAGCTTTCTGGAGCTGGACAATAACACAGCCGAACGGTCCAGGCGCGGCATCGCCATAGGCCACAAAAACTACATGTTCGTGGGGTCCAAGCGTGGCGGCAAATCCGCCGCCATCATCTTTACCTTGATTGAGACCGCCAAGCTCAACGGCATCAATACACACGCATGGCGCACATCGGTTCTAGAACGGATCGCTGACCAAAAATAACAGGATTGATGAACTCCTGCCGTAGTAATATGACCGCTACAGCGGCGCTTACTTTCGTTCGTTTATCTAACCGTGAAAACCTCTACCAAATTTTTCCATTCAGACTTACTCAATCTGTCTTTTTTGGCGAGCATGCAATAAGTTTCTTGCGGGTCAAGTAAATGTTCTGAAACACGCACAAGTTTGCCTTGATCCAAGAGCGGCAAGCAAAGTGGGAGAGAGGCAAGCATCACGCCAGCGCCAGAAACTACGGCTGAAAGAGCGGCAGAAAAACTGTCAAATCGTAATTTGGGAACGGGTGTTATTGGGTCTCCTGAAAGGCGTGACCACTCATGCCAACCAAGCCTTGGACCAGAAACCGCAAGACGTGGAAGATTTAGCCAAGACGCAGTTCCTTTCAGTAAATCTGGTGATGCAAAAGGACTTATTTGTTCTGAAAATAGCGGAATTTTATGGGAGTTTTCACTTTTCCCCGTACCGTATTGTAAATTGATTGTAGTATCCAACACGCTAGATTCTGCTTGTAAAACAATTGTAGACAATGTGATCTGTTGGCTGTTTTTGTTTTGCCAATCACGAAGCTTAGGAGACAGCCACAATTCATTGACAGAAGCGCTTGCCGAAATGGTAATTTTTTCACGTTGGATACCGAATATATCTTCATAGCTTTCTTCCAGACTTCGAAAGGCGGCTGACACATAGGGCAACCATGCCTCCCCCTCGACGCTGAGCGAGACTCCACGGGCGTTGCGTATAAAAAGTTGACTACCAATTCGTTGCTCCAGGCTTGAGATACGTTGGTTTATTGAGGCTTGGGTCACGTTAATTCTTTGCGCCACTGCCGTGAAGCTTCCAGTCCTCCCAGCCATTTCAAAGGCGCGCACCCAGTCGAGAGGTATGTTATTCAAAGACATTTTAGCCATAAGTAAAACCGCATCTAAGACCTTAAAAATCTTGATATGATTTATATCAGTTATATGGATATTTGCAACATATGAGACAGTCATGTGGAGCAAGTAGCGATAATGTGGAAATGTAATTTGAATAAAGACGGAGCGTATTTAACGCTTGATGATGGGTTTACTCGTGTACGATTTCACGCGATGTGGCTCCGAGATAACGCAGGGGATGCTGCGACGCGGTCTGCGGATAATGACCAACGTTTGATTGTACTGAAAGATATCCCAAAAGAAACCGTAATTAGCGATGCTACTATCTTGGGTTCATCACTCAGCGTAATCTTTTCTCCTGAAAATAAATTGGTTGATTACGATATCAGTTGGTTGATGCAAAACGCGTATGATCGAACGCGTAAATCCCAAGCTGGATGGATTAAGCCTTGTCTTGAAACTTGGGACAATGGGTTGATGGATAGGCTACCAATGGCAGATTTTGCATCTATAAACTCTAATAATATTGAGTTAAAAAATTGGCTTCGCAAGATTGTATGTCTTGGCTTTGGAACGCTTAAAAACGGTCCAATTGAAGACCTGGCGTTGAAGCAAGTTGTTGATTTGTTCGGCTATATCCGCGAAACAAATTACGGCAGCCATTTTGAAGTGCGAACTGAAATTCAACCAATAAACCTTGCCTACACCGGACTTGGATTGCAAGCCCATACAGATAATCCATACCGTGATCCAGTACCGACAATTCAAGTTCTTTATTGTCTAGAGAGCTCTGCCGCAGGTGGAGAAAATATGGTCGTGGATGGATTTCGTGTCGCTCAGGAATTGCGGGCTGAAAACGAGGTATGGTTCAACGTTCTTGCGCATTATTGCGCGCGTTTTGAATATACTGGTTCGGATGGTGTCATCTTGAAATCACGCCGTCCAATGATTGAGCTCGCCCCAGATGGCGAATTGATTGGAGTTCGATTTAACAATCGCTCGACTTCAGCCATCAAAGACGTTCCATTCGAAGATATGCAGACTTACTATACCGCCTATCGTCGCATGGGTGAAATCATAGATGATCCAGCGATGTAGGTTTCATTCCGACTTGAACCCAGTGAATGCTTTTTAGTGGACAACCGTCGCGTTTTATATGCGCGCAAAGGCTATTCTGGAGCAGGTAGGCGTTGGATTCAAGGATGTTACGCGGATATGGATTCACTCAACTCAAAGCTGGCAGCATTAGAGGCCGAACAGATGGTGGCTGCAATATGAAACTAACTAATATTGAAAAATTAGACCGAACCAACATTGTTGACTTTTTAGAAGAAATTTTTGAACGGCGGGGCGGTGAAGAATACCTAGGAGAGCCCGTTACTATGGCCGAACATATGCTTCAAGGCGCAACAATCGCTGAACAGAACGGTCAACCTGAGGTTATCATTGTTTCAGTTCTTCTGCACGATGTGGGTCATTTCACCAGCGAATTCGGCATGTTCAGTATGGATGACACAGACGACAAATACCATGAAGAAGCTGGTGCGGAAGTCTTGCAAAAGTATTTCCCCCTACTTGTCACGGACTGTGTACGTTATCATGTTGATGCCAAACGATATCTATGCGCAACGCGACCATCTTACTTTGAACGTCTATCAGATGCCTCTAAACATTCGCTGAACCTTCAAGGTGGACCTATGAACGATGAGGAAATCCGCAAATTCGAGAAAAATCCAAACTTAAAAGAAATCATTGCCGTTCGTTTCCTTGATGAAGCAGGAAAAAACGAAGATATGAAAACTCCAACTTTTAGACATTTCGCGCCCATGATTCAGCGTATTGTTGATCAGCACATACTACAAGAAAACGACAAAGGCATTATTTATAATAATCTTTCAACAATATAATATAAACAAGCACTTAACTTAAATTTGAGCTGCTAAAATTTGAGTTTTAAAAAGGCTGTGCGGCACTGAGCCAATGCGTGACCATGGCCATTGTGGACGCGCCAGTGGCATCTCGCTGATAATCATTCCGGGCCATTTTCGCACTGGCCCGTTTTTTCGCACTGGCCCGAATGAAAGCCGCCTTTTTTGGATAACGCAGCCAGCGTCAGCTCTTTGCGGATCGCGCCACGCGCAACACGCACCTAAAAATCAAGGGAATGGGTCTTTCCATTTGTCATATCAGATCCTCTTTACAATCAGTCGATCAACCTTAAAAAATGGTCCGAAATCCCGAGCCCACCTTTTCTGCATAAGGTTTGCCTGTCATTAAAAAGCCTCAACCTGCCAAAGCGTCAGCACTATATCTTCCGTCTTCTTTCTGAAGAAGAACTGAAAACACTTCTCAAGCGAGGTTGCCTTCTCGATTTTACTATCAGCCAACTTTATCTGGATTTGGCCCGAGATGGTCGTGATATGGGCTGTGGAACAGCCACCTTTTACGGTGACTGGAAAAGTTGCTTGGCCTTCGGAAGCGATAGAGATGATTATGAATGGGATAAAGCAAATTGACGGTCTGTTGATAGGTGTGAGATCCATGCCTATCGCACTTAGCCTCCAGAAAAATAATACCTTTATATTATTCAGTTCATTCCAGAGGTCTTTGCTTTTCAAGTACTATTTTGATCCTTCAGCCGCCTAGCTGCGTCCGCATAGCTTGATAAGCAACCGTTGTCGCGACATTTGCCAAGTTAAGTGATTTAACAAGCGAACTGCGCATTGGCACGTTAAATATTCGATCGTCCATTCCATCTAATACCTGCATTGGTAATCCTTTGGATTCACATCCAAAAACCAAATATGCATTGGGTAAATAGTCAGGGGTAAAAAAGCTTTGGGCGCCGTGCTCCTCAAAAAAATATAGGCTTTCGCGCAGTGGTTTTCTATCACTCAAAAATGTCTGCCAGTTATCATATTCACTGAGTTGAACGTACTTCCAGTAACGAGTTCCAGCCCGTACTATGGCTTTTTCATCTATGGAAAACCCATAGGGTTTGATCAGGATCAATTCCAAGTCTAACGCGACACAGGTCCGGCCGATAGCACCTGTATTGTAAGGAATTTCAGGAGCTACCAATACCAATTTCATAGGCTGATCGGACATTGGATGCATGAGCCTTATTAGTTAAGGGCGCAAGAGTGGCCCATCGTTGATAGTCTGTTACCCTAATCAAGGGGCCTTTAACAAATTTAATCGTAAGCGTTGCTTGATTTTCCAAAACTCCAAGGCAATCAATTTTTAATCTCCTTGAAGTGGCCTTGGTTTTCAGGACGGTTTTGTGGCTTTTCTAAGATGCATCTGGTGTGTTCATGCCGCTTTTCGTGTTTCTGTTTGGATGAAGTATGCTGTGCCTGATATGCACTTGTCGAGTGCCGTGTGAGGGCGCGCGGAGTTGTAAAAGCCTATCCAGTCGTCGATGACCCGTTTCGCTTGGAAGCCATCAGTGATTTCATGCAGAAAGACGGCCTCTCGCTTCAAGGGCCACCACAGTTTTTCAATAAAGATGTTGTCCAGATAACGGCTCCAACCCCTCATTGAGATTTTGATGCCTACTTTGGGGAATGTCGTGATCCAGCCAGCACCTTTGTACTGGCTACCTTGATCCGCATTCATGATCTCTGGCTTGGTGTATTGGGCGGTGGCCCCTTCCAGCGCCTCAACGTCAGAACTTTCCGGGTCGCCCGATCCATGATCGCCACCGAATACAGAAAGCCGCGCTTGAATGGGATGTAGGTGATGTCGTCATGTAAAGTTGGATGGTAGAGCGGCTTGAGCATTGGGGGCTCTGGCTCATATTTGTGGTTGAGTATACGTCTTGTTTTTCGTGTTCCAAGCGGCATTTTCAAATTAGCTGTTTTTTGATCCTTTCCCTTTCTCACAGATTAGCTTTGTCATGGGAATCCCCCATTTTCAATAGGGTCCAGCGGTCGTATTCACACGGTTGTTTTCAGTTTCATGGCGGGTGTCCTTCCGCTGATGCCCGTGTTGGGCCGCTCGTTATTGGAAGTCTTGAGCCATTAAGTGAATTGTTCGTACGCTTGCTTAATAGTTTCAAAAATGGGTTGGCCCAGCCACTCAACCCGAACTGGGCGGTTGCAGCGCTTGATGTAGGCGTTCTGTTGAGGCTTGCCAGGCCGAGATGTATTTGAGCCAAATATTGCGCTTCCCAACCCATGCCTTCAGTTTCCCACTGACATGCTCTGGGCCGTTATCAACCCTAATTGTCTGCGGTTTACCGCACCATTCAATGATTTACTCCAGGCCCCGCCCGGCGCGTTCAGCGGGCAATGAGACGGCAGTTTCGATTGCCTGGCCGTTGCGATTGAAGTCATCCAAGACGTTTAACGCCCGGATCGACCTGCCATCCGCCAACT
>JAPKEA010000179.1 GCA_028822275.1 Planktomarina sp.
GTTAGGACGTCAGGTTTTCAACCTGAAAAGACGAGTTCGATTCTCGTACGGGATACCACTAGGTTCCAGTAACATTGCATAATATAAAAAGAGCCAGGAAAGTGCATTTTATTTTCTGTTACAATGTACCACGCCACCTTATTTACAGGTAATGAAAACACACTTACCCCCCACCAAAAAAAGGGGCCCTCTGATTACCAGAAGCCCCCAAATTCCAAAAAATCTAGTTTAGGTATTGCGGCGTTCCACTTCATTCATGAAGCGATCACGGATAACAACTGGATCTATCGTGATCACTGGCACTTTGATATTGCCGCTTTCACATTTGCTGACAATAATTGTCATCCTCTTGCTATCGATAGCGGCTTCAAGCACGGAACCGGTTTCCTCAGCACGGCATTCAATGACATTTTCGCAACCACAAGCAATAGCTACAGCAGTTAGTGAAGTCTTTTTACCTGCATAGGTAGGTTGGTCACCTGTTGAGCCGTAGCTACCATTGTCAATTATCAGTAAAATAAAATTATCAGACACATTATTTGCAATTGTCGGCAATGTACCAAAGTTGGTCAGAACGGAACCGTCACCATCAATGGAAATAACAGTTTTATCCTGTGCTAATGCTACACCAAGGCCAATCGATGAAGACAGACCCATTGTACCAAGCATATAAAAATTGCTGTCTTGATCGTCGATCATGTGCAGTTCTTGGCTTGGGAGACCTATATTGCAAACGACCAATTGGTTACTCAAAATTGGTGCGATGTCACGCAGTATATCAGAACGGATCATGCTAGTAGCCTCCCCAGAAAGTTGCATCCGTCAGAATTGCGACAGGTTTGTTACACATGAATGTATACTTTAAGATTGCGTCCAACTCATCCTCATCACCAGGTTTGTGAAAATGATATGTTGGAATGTTCAATTGATTTAGCAAAGATTTTGTATGAACAGCCATCTCGACTTGGCATGCTACAGGTTCTTTTAACTCACCACGGTATGAGATCAACATCGGCAATGGCATACGATAAAATTGCGTCAACGTAACAAGCGTGTTTACGGTGACCCCTATCGCCGTATTTTGCATGATAATCGCTGGACGTTTGCCGCCCATAAAAGCACCGGCGCAAAGTCCCATACCTTCATCTTCCTTGTTGGACGGAATGTGGTAAATACTGGGTTCGTTTTCCACAGCGTCGATAACGCCACCCAATTGCTTACACGGGACAGTCGTTACAAACTCGATGTCATTTGCAACGAAGTCAGCAACTATTTTTTCACTAACAGACATGATACTCCTTTCAGGGGATCAGAATTATTTTGGGCGCAGGCGTGCAGCCATATCGAATATCATCAAAGGCTGACTGGCCTTCACTTAAAGATCTTGTTTCCACCCAATCGAGCGGGCCGAGGCGGCCTGAAAAAATAGCAGCGCCAGTATCCTTAAAATCTTGAGGGGTATAGGTATAAGTTCCAATAAAGGTTATTTCTTGTAACGTCATCCGGCGAACGTCAACGCCACCTTCACCAGAACCAAGCCCAATATGTGAAATTACCCCACCAGGTTTTGTCAGTTCGCAAGCAGTCGCACGGGTTGCAGCATAACCAACTCCGTCAATAACCAAGTCCGCAGTTCCAGGCTTTGGTGATTTACTGCCTTCTCCACTGCTAGCGTCAAAACCATCAATCCCTTTCAAAGTAGCAAGTCGGATTGGATTAACTTCAATTACCGTAATATCAACTACACCCATCGCACGCAGCGACAACGCAGAACCCACGCCAATTGCCCCACCACCCAAAACAACACATTTGAGCTTTTCTACAGCCCTATCTTGAATAAGAAGACCCAAACGAGAGGCGTGCCAACCACAGGCCAAAGGCTCAGTCAATGATCCCGATTGCAGCAAACCAGAATGCGGCACTTCCAGTAAGTTATCAGACGGAATAGCTACCATCTCGGCAAAAGCACCAGGACGTGGTGGCATTGATATAATTTGTCGATCTGTGCAAAGGTTTGCTTTACCCGAGATACAGGCATTGCAAGTATTGCAGCCGTTCAGAGGATTGATCGTGACTAGGGCCCCGTCGCGCGGTCCGCCAACAATTGCACCAGAAGCCTCGTGCCCCAAGATCAAGGGCGTCGGTCTTCGAGCGTCATGCCCAAGAAAAGCATGCATATCTGAACCACAAATTCCTGAATACTTAATTTGCACTAGTTCCTCACCAGCTTTGGCCACTGGATCAACGTGGTCAAGGTAGCTAAGCACTTCAACATCTGAGTTAATAAGAGCCTTCATTTTGCGGTATATCCTCCATCAACAAATAGTATTTGGCCCATTACATAGATAGACGCTGGGGCACAAAGAAATATCATTAGGCCGTCCATATCAGAAATTTCACCATTACTGCCAATGCAAGTTTGGTTCGCATTTTTTTCAGTAAGCTCTAAATCTGAAAATACTGCAGTAGTAAGTTCGGTTTGGAAAAACCTCGGAGCAATTGCATTAGCGGTAATACCATAACGCGACCAAGTCTCCGCCATAGCATGCGTCATTTGCTCAACTACACCTTTGGAAGTTCCATAGCTAATTCCACTTTTCAAGCCACGCCTCGGATGCAGAGACGCAAAATTGAGTTCCCCACCGGAGGGCTGAAGAACCTTGCCGAATTTCATATTAAATGCATAGTTATCATAATTAGCAGAAAACGGGAATTACAGTCTCATTTTTTGACAATATGGGGAAATTTTGAAATTTGACTTCGTAATTATTGGTGCTGGCTCCGCTGGCTGTGCTATCGCCAATCGACTTTCAGCCGATGCGCGATATTCCGTGGCACTGCTTGAGGCGGGCGGCAAAGATACAAATCCATGGATTCACGTCCCCATTGGCTATTTCAAAACAATGGGGAACCCTAAAACGGATTGGTGTTACCAAACTGAGCAAGATCTAGGGCTTAATGGTCGTGACATCCCTTGGCCACGGGGACGTGTACTGGGCGGTTCAAGCTCAATCAACGGACTTTTGTACGTAAGAGGACAAGCACAGGATTTTAATTACTGGAGCCAACTCGGCAACACGGGCTGGGCTTGGGACGATGTTCTACCCTATTTCAAGCGCGCTGAGACTTGGAAGGGTGATGGCGAATTAGATCCAGCCCGCGGAACCAACGGACCATTATCAGTCTCACCTACTCGACTGAAACGTGATATTGTTGATCAGTGGATAGACGCTGCTGTAGCCGCTGGCTTTTCGCGCAACCCAGATTATAACGGCGAAAATCAAGAGGGAGTTGGTTATTTTCAACTGACGCTCGATAAAGGTCGGCGTTGTTCAAGTGCAGCGGCCTACTTAAAGCCAATAAGAGGTCGAAAAAATCTAACTGTCATAACCCATGCTCAAGCTGAAAAAGTGATCATACGCGAAGGCCGTGCCACAGGCATTCGTGTAAATATAAAAGGTAAAACGCAAGACATAACTGCCCACCGTGAAGTCATACTCAGCGCTGGAACAATCGGCTCACCGCAAATTTTAATGCTTTCAGGCGTTGGCGACGCAGAAGCTCTAACTCGCCATGGAGTTAACGTCCGACGCAATTTGCCTGGAGTTGGAAAAAATCTCCAAGATCACTTGCAAGCACGCCCTATCTTTAAGACAAATCTGCCTACAATAAATATTGAGACAAATAATTTTATAAAGCAGGGTATTATGGCACTGCAATATGCACTCTCGCAGACCGGGCCCATGACGATGGCTGCAAGTTTAGGAGCCGCTTTTTTAAAGACAAATTCTAAGCTAGAAAGGCCAGATATTCAATTTCATATTCAACCATTCAGCGCGACTAGGCCTGCTGACGGGCCTCACAAATTCTCAGCGTTTACCGCCTCCGTACTGCAAATGCGTCCTGAAAGCACTGGCTACTTGGAGTTGAAATCAGCAAACTGGCGCGACCACCCAGCAATTCATCCAAATTATCTGGCGACCAAGCTGGACCAAGATACAATCGTCAAAGGCATCCAAATTGCACGTAAAATTGCAAGTTTCGAGCCCTTGAAATCTAATATCACGGAAGAGTTCGCGCCGGGCACAGGAATTTCGTTGGACGACTACGAAGCCACATTAAATTGGGCGCGTAACAATGCGGTAACAATTTATCATCCAACCGGCACATGTAAAATGGGTCATGACAAAATGGCGGTAGTCGATTCTCGATTGCGCGTTCATGGTGTCGATGGTCTTCGAGTGGGCGACTGTTCTATTATGCCAGTTATTACTTCTGGAAATACGAATGCCCCCGCGATAATGATTGGCGAAAAGCTGTCTGATTTGATTTTGGAAGATGCGAAATGAACAGCAAAAATGCTGATGTAAAAGGAAGATCTAATGTTTGAGACAGTGATGGCCTACGGGCAAATCATAATTGCTGACTTAATCCTTTCTGGGGATAATGCGCTGATAATTGGTATGGCAGCTGCCGGCCTTGCTCCAGACTTGCGCAAACGCGCCATTCTGTATGGGATGATTATTGCCACTGTTTTGCGGATTTTGTTTGCGGTTGTAGCCACAAGCCTTTTGGAAATCCCCGGCATCTTATTCATTGGTTCAGTTTTATTATTCTGGGTCTGCCTACGCTTATTTCAGGAAATTCGAGAAGGTATTGACCAGCACGCACATCAGGGCGCGAGCTTGACAGCCACTGCGGACACAAGCACACAGAAACGTACGCTCGGAGCCGCCATGGTGTCCATCACAATCGCCGATGTTTCCATGTCGTTGGATAATGTTTTAGCAGTTGCAGCTATTGCTGATGGGGATCGCCAAATTCTGATATTTGGCCTTGGACTTGCCATCTTACTCATGGCGTTTGCTGCGACGATAATTATGAAGTTATTAACAAAATATCCATGGATTTCATGGCTTGGGCTTATTGTACTTGTTTATGTAGCCGGAGAGATGATGTATCGAGGTTTATTCGATATTCACAGTGGTATCGGACCAATGCTTGGCCTCGTTGAAGGCTGGGAGATGAGCAAAGGTCACTAAACAGTTTTGGAATTTGGTGCCTCTATTAGGTGCTGAAGCCATAAGACCCGCAGGTGTGCCTTCGATCCGGGTTTTAAAAAGAAAACAAAGAAGCCACAAACTTAAGGGAGAAAAACAGAAATTTTGGTAATCAAAAGATATTTTCTAGCCCACGCTTTAGTTGCCCTACGACCTGCATCAGCACGCAGGGCTTCAGGGTTAGTGCGCAGATGACCCTGATCAACCACCCACCCTATTCCAATTTAGTAATAACGAACTACCCGTTGCAATCTTGCATTGAAAGCTAGATCAAAAATCAGTTGGGGCACCACCTTCGGATATGCGTCGATCAACAAAGGCTCGCAACTCTTCATGGATGGCCTCATCCATTGAAGGTTTTTTGTAATCATTCAAAATCTCTTTATACTTTTTGTGCGCGCGCTCAGCTGTCCAAACACCGCCTGCCAACTCCCAGCCTTCATAATTTGTCCAATCGCTAATAAAGGGCTGGTGGAATGCGTTTTCATAACGATCTTGCGTATGCTGAACACCAAAAAAGTGTCCAGATGACCCGACCTCTCGGATTGCCTCTAGCGCAATTTCATCTTTTCCAGTTTGTGTAATTATCGGCTCAAAATACCGCTGGATAATTTGCAGTACCTCACAATCCATTATAAATTTTTCAGGAGAGGCTATCAAACCACCTTCAAGCCAACCCGCAGCATGGTAAACTATATTCGACCCCGATTGC